>JBNLCD010000081.1:0-13873 GCA_050303635.1 Anaerolineae bacterium | reverse complement strand
ACACGGCTCGCGAATGCAGGCGCAGTAGCGACAATTATTTTGAGTTTAGGCGTTATCCTGACCCAAAAAGGTGACATCACAGTTATCGCCGAAAGTACCTTCTTTTTAGGGCTTCATATTTTGGCGGCAGGCTGGCTTTCGTTATATAAGTGGCAAGGTTTGTCAGCTCTCCAATTCCGCACATGGCAGGGCACAATTTGGGTAGTGATCGCTCTTGATTTAGTTTGGGCCAGTTTTGGCATGAACCCATCGGTGTCTCCCAAAGTTTATCGATCAGAACCTAGTAATGTGGCATCTACGCGTATCTATTGGCAGACTGACTTTGAAGAAGACATTAAGTTTGGCGATTTCTTTGATCTCAGTGACTATACCATTGCCTCGCGCAACTGGCGTGAGTTACCTTCATCTGACCTACCCAATCTCAATATCATCAACGCCACGGACTCATTTAATAATTTTGATCCACTGGTGATTGGTCATTATGGGCAGTATATGCAACTCATCGAAGACCAATATCCAGCCAGTACCCCACTTTTAACCGGTGCGGCGGTTGATACAGTTTACAGTGAAACGCCACCCGCTGGCTGGTCATTCGATCCCGAAAATAACATAGCTAGTGCACCAGCTAACCAATCCAAAGCGTGGCTGGTCTCGAATATTCAATGGGTTGCCAACGATAATGCGGCGGAAGAAAGCATCCGTGATGCCAATTGGGATCCATATGAAACAGCTATCTTGATTGGCTCAGGTGATACATCTGAATTACCCGTCGGCGCGGTCATGCAAGTCGAACTTAAATCTGAAGATTCCCAATGCCGTGAATATTTGGTGCAATCAGATGTCCCGGCTGTTTTAGTCATGGCTTATACCTATTATCCCGGCTGGTATGCGACACTCAATGGCGAAGAAGTAGATTTACAGCGTGCTAACTTAGCATTTCAGGCAATTGAGGTTCCCGCGGGCACATCCGAAATTGTAGTCGAATATCAATCTGACTATGAAGGACTTGGCATTGGCTTAACACTCGCCTTTTTACTGGTTATTTTGGCACTGGTCTTTAGTGATGAAATTAAGCAACGTCTGAAAAGGGCTTAGATTAGCATTGCGCCAAGAATTTATAGTCAAAATCTAACACAATGTTAGGTCATTGACGTTTATAATGGGCGTTCTATCTCAAAACAAGACGCGAAGGATAAGAGTTTTGACTGACGGAAAAATCACGGCCCAAGATTATCTTGCCCAAGGTGCTGTACTGCATCAAATAGGTAATCGCGAAGAAGCTATTCAAGAATATACCCGCGCACTGGAATTGGATGATCAATTTGCTGTCGCGTATTATCGCCGGGGTAATGCTTTTTTCGAACTGAATCAACATCAACACGCGATTGTTGATTTTAATGCCGCTTTAGACATTAAGCCCGATTATCTTGACGCTCTCACTGGACGTGCCCACGCTAAATACGGCAACGGCGATATGGAGGGGGCGATTGATGATTTTACATTAGTGCTTGAGCAAAATCCTGAGATGATCGAAGCTTATAATAATCGAGGCAATGCCAAATACAATCTCGATGATTTAAAGGGTGCAATTGAAGATTTTAGCGTGGTGCTCAACCACGAACCGGATCATATTGAAGCCCTCAACAATCGGGGCAATGCCCGCCGCCTGCTTGACGACCTGTCCGGTGCGCTGACCGATTTTGATCGCATAGCGGAACTTGCGCCGGATTTCAAAGCCATTTACTACAATCGCGGCTTAGTCAAACAATCCCAAAAAGATTATCAGGGTGCTTTTGATGATTACAATCATTTCATGACGATTGGTGGCGGCGTTGAATATGGCATGGCTTTAGCCCAAGAAGTCAACGCCCGCTTGCGTGGTCTCAAGAAAAAGCTCGAAGCGGACTCTTAACCCGCCATTCCCTGACTTCGCTGTACATTTTCAGTGAAACTGATTACAATTTGCGCCGTTAATCGAACCCAATTCAGCAAAGAATAGGTCTTTTATGCATTCTTCACCCAAGACAATTTTGCGTTGGCAATGGCTTGTATTTGTCCCTATCTTTTTACTTAGCGCCTATGTGCTTATCATCGATTTAGATAAGGTCAGCCTGTGGGCCGATGAGGGCTGGACCATTGCGGCCAGTGGCGTTGATACACCGGATAAAGTCATTACCGATTGGGTGGCTGTTGATGTGCATCCGCCGCTCTTCTTTGTTGAATTATGGGTTTGGCGCCAATTCTCTGGTGATACCATTTTTGCGATGCGCTATTTTTCAGTGATGCTCGTTTTGATTGGCGTCGCGGTCATGTATCGTCTTGGCAAAGATATGTTTGATTCGGTTTTGGCCGGTTCGGTCGCGGCGCTTTTCTTTGGTTTGCATGATTTGGTCAATGTGTTAACGCATGAAGTGCGTCATTATCCGCAACAACAGTTGATGACAGCCCTCGCGCTGTGGCTTTATTGGCGTTTCTGGCAACGTCCAACACGTTCACGCGGCATTGTCTTCGCCTTAGCAGGGGCGGCCCTAATTTGGTCACATTATTGGGGAGCCTTTGTTTTATTGGGGATAGGGATTCATAGTTTATTGACCCGCTGGCGTACCTTTATGCCATTTATCTATGCCTATCTTGGAATAGGCTTGCTCTATATCCCGTGGTTACCTGCCATCTATCACCAAATTACGCTGGAACGTCCTTCTGGACTACCCCATGCCTTGGATAACTCTTGGGTTGTGTATAAGACGATTGCGTATCAAATCGTGGGTGTGCCCGAAATTTTCTGGCTAGGTTTAGCGCTAGCGGCGTTAGTGGTTGGTTGGCACCATTTACCCCGACGCGGCCAATGGCGTGAGCTTCAACCGCATACGGCAACAATTCTATTGTGGCTCATTATTGTGCTCACCATTGGTCTATCCATTGCTTTTAATGACTATTACCCCACCTTATCTTTCCGCTCATTGGCTGTAACGATTCCAGTCATAGCGGCCTTGGTGGGTTATGGTTATCTGAATTTCAATAAACGTGGTCAGTTCTTACTAGTATTATTTCTAGTGACGCAAAGCTTATTTACCACTAGCGCACAATCTCTAGCCCGTCCGCCGTGGCCAGAATATTCTGAATTTCTAGTACAACACAGTACGAGTACCGATTTGATCCTCATGGAACTCGATACTGACGAATACGCTGTGCAATATTATCTTGATCAGCAAACAGACCAAGTCAACTATACCCATTCCCAATCGGATCGTGAAAAAGACCCGAAAAATTATGATTTTGCAGACGTTTTAGCAGATTATGACAGTCTTTGGGTCGCGAAATTTGGTTGGTATGAATATGATATTCGGGCGGTTTTGGAAGATATGGGTTATAGCCAAGTGGCCGCACCGATTGATTGGGGTCATTATGTAGATGGCCGCCCCATTGAAATATTACGCTACGAACGTATTCCTGAAGATGAACCCATTTTGACATTTAGTGATAGATTTGTGTTGAGTCGCGTTGACCATGAAATTTATTCCGATCATGTCACCGTCAATTTACTATGGTCACCCACAGCCGATCTTGATGATTTTTATACGATATCTGTCTTTTTATTGCATGAAAGTGGTCGCATCTTAACCCCAGAATCGCAACATGATAGTTATCCCCTCGAAGGGCGTGATCCGACGCTTGAATGGGCCGCTAATACCTATCATTTTGATAGCCATGCCCTCTCGAGCGAGAATTTGCCTGCGGGGAATTATCAAATTGGGCTTAAAGTCTATCGGGCGGTCAACGGCGATTATGCTAATCTTGAAATTTTGGAACCGTCGAGTTGTGCGGATGAAAATTGTACGTATACGGTCTTGGCAACCATAACGCTTGAATAAGCGTGTTTACCACCCTTCAATTTATGATATAAGTAACTCGTCATTGCTATACATAAAAAATGCAACTCAAACGCCGTTGGGTTGCATTCTTGTTTTCAAATTAAAGAGTTACACAGGCGATTAACCTAAATAAGCAGAAATCACATCCGCATCATTTTGCAATTCATGCGCCGGCCCGTGTTTCATAATCGTTCCCCGATCAAGCACATAAGCATAATCCGCTATTTGGAGAGCCTTACGGGCATTTTGTTCAACGAGCAGAATTGTCGTCCCTTGGGCTTTAATATCCGCAATGATATCAAATACTTCATTGACCAACAGCGGTGCGAGACCCATACTTGGTTCATCCAGCATGATTAGTTTGGGTCGCATCATCAACGCACGACCGACCGCCAACATTTGTTGCTCACCCCCACTGAGTGAACCTGCTTTTTGGCGACGACGTTCTTTGAGACGGGGAAACCGTTCAAATACTTGTTCCATATCTGTTCGAATTTCAAGGTCAAAACGCCGAAATGCACCCATTTCCAAATTTTCTTGGACGCTCATCGTCGCCACAATTTGACGCCCTTCGGGAACTTGAACCAAACCTGAACCCGCAATCCGCGCCGCGCCCCAACGGGTAATTTCATGACCATTGAAATGGATATGCGCACCCCGATGGGCTCGCACTAATCCGCTAAGGGCATTTAATGTCGTTGATTTACCTGCGCCGTTGGCACCAATAAGCGTGACAACTTGACCTTCAGATACTTCAAAAGAAATACCGCGTAGGGCCTTAATCGCGCCATAGCTTACTTCAAGATTCTCAACGCTGAGCATAATTTGCTTGGATGTTGTCATACGATTATTCCTCACGTCCGAGGTAAGCTTCAATTACCGCTTCATTTTGCTTGATATTGGGCACGGTGTCGTAGGCGATAATTTTGCCGAAATTTAACACATAGACGAAATCACACACCTGCGAAATCAAGGACATATCGTGTTCAACCACCAGAATCGTCAGACCTTCGTCTTTCATGCGCAAAATCTGCTCACCAAGCTCCAGTGTCTCAATAGGATTCATGCCAGCCGTGGGTTCATCCAGCAAAATCATTTGAGGTTGTGTGGCTAATGCGCGCGCCATTTCTAAGCGTCGTTGATCACCATAAGGTAAATTTCCGGCTGTAGTCTGCGCAAAGTCGGTGAGATTAAAGCGTTCAAGGAGTTGCCAAGCAAATTGTTCTTGAGTACGCACTTCACTTGAATAAGGCGGGATTAAAAATAATGAATGCGCGAGAGTCGCTGTGCCTGCACTATGTTGTGCCACAATCAGATTCTCAAGCACCGTCATTTCACCAAAGAGGCGGATATTTTGATACGTACGGGCTAAACCCAGTTCCGTAATCCGATGGGGAGCTCGGCGATGAATAGGTTTGTCTAAAAACTGAATTTGGCCGCTCGTGGGATGATCTAATCCGCTAACACAATTGATGAGCGTGGTTTTACCGGCCCCATTCGGTCCGATTAAACCCACAACTTGTCCCTTTTTGACACGGATGTTGACGCCATCTAAGGAGCGTAACCCACCAAAATTGCGACCTACTTCTTGTAATTCCAACATAATCTTAAATTTATTCCGTCATTAATATAATGAGACTTGCCAATTTGATTACAGATATTGGCGCGTTCTAGATGAATTGTCAAGCAACGTGATAGCATTTTAACGCGGACGGTGATACGTGACCCGATTTGCAGGATGCCCAAAAATGTCTACTTCATCGCGTTTCCCTTTGATCTGCTCATACCCTGCACTACGCGCATCACGACTGAGCCGCCCACCAATGGCTTGATGCACTAAATTGAAAACCCATGTATTCGCATAGTCAGCCCCCTTTGTTCGGATGAGGTGTTCTTTGACATGTGCCAAAAAATCAATATAGGTCAGTGATCTGTCGCGTGAGACATCGCGCAAAAATTGTTGACTCGTAAAACTGTGGGAGCTATTTTCCGATAAACACTCCATGCGTTGCAAGCCATCTTCAAAAAGAGAATCTAAATAGGGTTTGTAGACTTCAGGCGCAACATAATTTACGCCAAGTTGTTCGCAAAGTGCCTTGATACCCGCTTGATAATCAGTTTGAAAATCAATCCATTGCATCCTATGAACCCGAAAAAGCAATTCACAGTCTTCAAATAGTAACGGGATGATAATTTTGCCTTTATCTAAAGCAAAATAAACTTCATCCTTAACATTCTCTGAAGAAACAGAATTGGGAGTCGCAATAAGAATAATATGTGTGGAGCTAATGATGGCTTGCGTAACTTCCGCTGCCCAAGTTGCTCCAGCCGGAATATTTTCTTGGTCACGCCACGTTTCAATGCCTAGGTTTTGTAGATCGCGGGTTAGATCATTGGCGTATTTTTCATCGGTTCGCGCATAGCTAATAAAGCAATTAATTTCAGACATCTACTGCCATTTCCTCTTCTCATAACTGAGCAAACAAGACAACAGTTAACAACATGTCACAAGTTAAGTATCCAATTAAGCTGATTTGCCAAGACAAACGACGACCGCCTAACCAAGCTAAAGGTAGGCCAGCCGCTAAACTTGCTCCTAATAGGATACGCCAATTTTCAGCCAGACCTAAGTCCCAAAGTTCAGGGGGTTGGTGTAGGGCATCGAGTGATACACCCAGCTTGAGAAGCCAATAACCAAGCACCATGAGTGTGCGGCGACTCGAATTTGACCAGGTCAAGGGCACAACCATTAACCAGAGCGGCAACACAAGCCAAACCAGTCCTTGCAGAAATAGACTAAAGAATGATGCGCGATCATCTTCAGTCTCGGCCTGATGTGCTACTGATGAATCATTTCTGATGGCAATGGTTTGCACAATATCTTGTTGATCGGAGAACCGTAACCAACTTGCATAAATATCTCCTGAATCTTGCCCTATCCAGAGACGTGTTTGTGAGCCCTCCGCAGACAGATCAGATATTGTTTCAAGGGATACAATACCAGTGTCATTTAAAGTCAAATGGACAGGTCGCCACGCGTTATCGATATACCCATTCAGGACAATTTCAGTCGTTTGTAAAGCGGGTTCACTGTACCCAATATCCCCAAGCCACCGCCACCGCGTATCTTTACGCCACAGCGGAACGGTCTGGGCATCTTCGGCTAATGGCAAAATGAAATAATCGGTTTGCTCTAATGAATTGATATTAGTTTGACCCCAAACTGCTAACCAAGTTTCGTCATCACTGACCAGATCAAAATCGCTAATCCACACTGAAGGCGGGATAAAAACGTCTATTTCTTCAATAGTTTCCGTTAATACGGTGTCTAGACCATACCGAAATGTGTCAAAATCAAAGCGTGTGTAATTTAGGCGTTGTGTCGTGGCCAAATTTGTAAACCAAACAAGCCCAATATCGCCGGAGGCTGTGATGTTTAAGGCAAAGTCGTCAACATCTCTCAACCAGCGTCCACGTCGATAAGGAATCCCGTCTTCAGTCAACATAGCATACGCTAATGGATGAGTGAATTCTGTTGCAGTGCGCCAAATAATCATAGCACCACCATTGGGCAGAGCCGCCACATCAAATCCGGTAACCGTCTTCTCTGCCAATTGTTCTGGGAAGAGTAAAAATTCGCCTGTCAGGGAAATTTGAGCATGCCATACCTCGTCAGTTTTGGTGTGCCAAACAAGGTGATAGCCATCGCCACCGACAATCGGTACGGCTTGCATGGTGTCAATGGGACTACGGGCATTGCGCCATGTGCTTTCCCCGGTAGTAATGCTGTGTACAACAAAGGTATTTTCATCCGGCAATGGATAAATATAAAGATCCTCTAAAACCAAAGCAGGCTGAAAACTTTGAGCGGGTTCATAGTTTTGAGCTTGCCATGTGTTGTCGTCATAAGAAGATGTGAATTTTGTGAAAAATGAGACACTTAAAACTAAAATGCACAAAATTACGACTATACTAATAACAGGAAGTTCATATTTATCTTTCCAAAAATCAAATTTTATCATCATCAGGTTATCTTATTGAGGACTTATCATGAATAATCCATCACGCCGCCCGTTATCTCAAACGGGTCCGCTTGGGCGAAGGGATGCGCCACGTGAACTAAATGTATCGCCTAAGGTTAGCTTTACTGATCAAGCAACTCAAGCGCCATCTCATTTATTGTTACAAATCGCCCAGGACGATGGCTCTACTATATCAATTGGAGCCGAAGTCAAACAAAAACTAGTTATTGGTCGCGGTGACCCATCAAGTGAAAATCCACCGGACATTGATTTAACACCATTCAATGCCCAACATATGGGTGTTTCCCGCGAACATGCCTTTATTGTAAAGAATGAAGGACAATTACACTTCATTGATAATCATAGCCGAAATAACTCTTATCTCAACGGCAAAAAAGTCGAGCCCGATCATGATTATGCCTTAAAAGATGGTGATAAGATTGAATTAGGCCGTCTGCATGTTACGATCTATTTCATTGTTGAATAATTGTAGCTATAGTTATAGCACCACATAAAACAGTTTACTGTCAAGCAGTGAACTGTTTTTTTATCCACATAATTTTCACACAACTTCCACATATTTCATAAACAAGTTTCGCCTAAACTCAGATTAATGACTGAGAAAAAAACATGAAAGGCGAAAAAATTGATGCTCAAGAAAATTCTAGTGGCGAGTGGTATTCTCTTCATCGTACTCGTTCTTGGGGTTGGCATTATTTATGCCCAAGGTGGCCGTGGAAATGGTCGTGGGCGTGGTGCGAGTGGACAAGGTCAAGGCGGTGGTGGGCAACAGGGCCAAGGCATGATGTTACGCGATGGTTCTGGCACGGGTAGCGTTGGCCAGAATAGCCAATATGGTGGCGGCGGTCAGGGCAATGGCAATATGAATACTAACCAAGGTATGAATGGTGGATTAGGTGCCAACTTCTATGACCAATTGCCGCCCGCGGTTGAAGGTGAACTATCTGATGAGGTTATTACAGCGATGACGGCTGGTTGGCTGGATGAATATCATGCCTATATGACCTATCAAACAGTAATTGACCAATTTGGCACTGTTTCACCCTTCGTCAGCATTCAGCGGTCTGAAGCTCAACATATGGCCGCGTGGGAATTCATTTTCGAACGCTATGGTATTGATTTGCCAACTGATCTCGCACCCACCACCGCCATTCAATTTTCGAGCGTAAGTGACGCCTGTCAAACAGCGGCTGATGCTGAAATATCAAATTTCAGTCTCTATGACGACATGTTAGAAACACTCCAAGCTTATCCCGATATGGTACAAGTTGTGACTGTCTTGCGCGATGCATCCGAATTTAATCATCTTCCTGCGTTCCAAAATTGCGCACAGTAACTTTCTCTCCTCTTTCCCCCATACGCGGCTCTTGAACTAAGGGCCGCGTATTTGCTTGTATCGAGACATCCACTTGCGCCATCGGCTGATCAAGACGGGGAATGTTCTTATTTGCCCAATACACTAAATGGGCTGTTTTAATCATCATCACTGTTGTCACGCTCGTGATCATCACTATCATTGTCGCTTTCGTCTTCTAATTCGTTGCTCTCACTGTCATCATCGTCATCTAAATCATCGTTACTATCATCAGTCGGGGAGCTATCTGCGTTATCATCTGGTGCACTCCCTGACGTTGACGAAATAATCGGTGAGGTCAAATTTGGGATATAATTACAATTGCCATTTAATTCCGCGAGATCGCCAAATACCCACCCCACAGTGCCGTTAGCTAAGTAAATGGCATACCATTTTTCGTCATTCGCATTTTCGCCAATCACCACATATTGCTCGCCCGATCTTAATTCTCCGACAACGTCATAGCTTGTTGAAGCACCAGCCCGAATATTAATTCGGTTCGCTGTTAAGGACTGTAACGTGCAGGAGACAAAGGGTGTTTCAGTTAGAACAACGGGTGGCGTTGCTGTAAACGTCGGTGCTTTTATAGGTGTTGGTGTGGCCGTGATTGTCAGGCTAGGCGTCGGTGTCAGGGTCTTATTCGCTTCGTCATTTACGATCAAAATTTTAGTGGCGAATAATTCGTGATATGGCGTGGTATAGCCTACCACTTTGGCAATGCTTCCCAAGCCATAATTCCCTTCAATAGTGGTCTTCGCAGTTACAATGACAGGTATGCCCGCAATCTGCCATTCAGAACTTGATTCGAGAGTTTTTATCGCCTGAACTTCACCTTCAAATTCAACATCAGCCACCAAACCATTGTCTAGAGAATCTTGAATATCTCGGAGGTGCTCAATCTCAATTTGATCAGCATCTTGCCCTAAACTAATGCGTAATTCATCCACTTGATTTTTCAGGGAGTAGAGCGGTTCACCGGGCAAACTCTGCCGACTGACATACAGTAATCCCGTCATGAAAAATAAGATTGCCAAAACTGCCACAGCCAGTCCCCAGCGTTGCCAAGCCCCCGTAGGTTGTGGCATTTGCAGAGCTTCACGCATAACACGCCAACGCACCCGATCCTGAACGCTCTGGATAGCCTGCGGATGCGCTTCTAAATGATGATCCAGAACTTCACTGGTCATGAGCAAAAACCGTAGATGAGCCGCATATTGGGGATAATCCTGAATGCATGCTTCTAACGAAGTGCCGTTGCGCAACCGATTCAAACAATCATCGTAAGCATTTATCAGGGCTTCATCACTCATAAGTAGCTAACTCTCGTTCACCTATTCCCAAGATTTGCCGAATGGTATCGATGGCGCGAAATTGCAAAGATTTGATGGCACCGACTGACTTATCCATAATATCCGCAGTTTCTTGCAAGCTAAGCATTTGCCCAAAACGTAAAATGATGACTTCTTGTTGTTCGGGTACTAACATTTTTAAAGCTTGCAAAACTTGTTTGATATTGATGTTATGAATGATTTTTGATTCGATATCGTGGGCGTGCTCAAACCATTCTTCTAAATCTACATTTTCCATATTGTGAGTAACCCGATGATGTTTGGCAATTAGGTTATGGGCTACCTTAAAAAGCCAGCCCCGTAAACTTGTATGTGGAATTTTTTTGTTTTGATGTGCTTGAACAAGCGCTAAAAAAACATCACCCGCTAAATCTTCAGCGAGCATCTTATCTTGAACTTTTAGGCGGACGTAATGATAAACAGCCGGAAAATACTGTTCATAAATATCTAGAATAACCTGTTGGTCATTACGTCGCATCCGGCGTAATAAATCATCTTCATAATCATAGTCAGGCAACACTAGAAAAATCATAGAATATCAATTATTCCCAGAGTAGCTCTCATCACCATGTGCTTGGATCAACAAGTGAATGAGAGACAGTAATTTTATACTTGCAAAATACCTTGTTTAACGAAAATAGTTTGGGGTAAATATTAACTTATTTCAGCCCAATTTACCCCAAAACCCTCCCTGAAAACCTAAGAATTAGTCATCTTCTTCTTCGTGATCCTCATGATCATTATCGTGGCTATCTTCATGATCATCGTCATGCTCGTCTTCGTGGTCACGGTCGTTGTCTTCATCGTGATCATCGTCATGTTCATCTTCGTGTTCGTCATCACCATCATCGTCTGAGCCATTATCATCATCTTCAGAATCATCAATGCTGTCGTCATTGGAATCTTCATTTTCATCATCGGAGACACCGTCAAACTCAAGGGCATCATCATCAGTCGTGGGGGTGATGCTTATTGCCGCAAATTGTCCGTTTTCATCAACACTAAATTCAAGGGTTACTATGCTTCCGACAATTAAGTTGCTGGTATCAATATCGGTTGTATAGACGGTTATTCCACCAATGACAACATAACCATCACCAATAAGATCTAGGGTGCCGTAGATAGCAGACACTGGTTCGGTATCATCATCGCCAGAATCATCTGTACTATCATCTGCTTCATCACTCAGTGGAGCAACAATTCGTACTGACCATAATCCATCACCATCAATGCTGAAAAATACTTTAGCCCAATCACCGACAGCCAAAGTTTCGCCGACATTGGCATTGGCAATATCAATGGTAATACCCCCGATTGTCATTGCATCGAGACTGATATCTTCAATCACGCCCAAATAGACCAATTCACCCGCCAAAAGATCGTCGGATTCCTTAATCTTGGAAGCGACAAGTGCATCATCCACAGCATAGGCTTCAACTTGAATAGCCATGCCAACTTCTAAAGCAACTTCCATTTCAGCATCAGCGAGTGAAATCACTAAACCATTAACGGTAACAGTCTCAGCATCAAAGGCTTCGACTTCGCCAACAACTAAAATTTTGTTGGTATCATCTGCTTGGGCATAAGCATTCATGATTGGCAAAACAAACATACCCACCAATATCAGACTTAATACAACCTTATGGACTAAGCGTTTCGACATTCTAAATTCCTCCATCACTTAAGATATTATGATTTTGAATTGCGCCATTCATATACATCGTTCTTGTAAATCCAAAAAGGTTACGGGTAATTTGAAATTATTTACAATTTTCGGGAAAATAGATTGCTTGAAGTTTAGAAAATAAATATCTATAATAGAACATATGTTTTAGTCTTTTTACCTCCCCCATGCTCAAATCAGTTGCGAAGGAATAACAGATGAATATTCGAATGGTTAAAGCCAAGCGGATTCTGACGAAGCAGAAAAGCGGATTTTTGACAGAAGGTGCTTTTCCCTACACACATACTTTGTCTTGGGCGGTGGGTTGTGGGTTTGGCAATATTTATTGCGGTAAATATTGTTACGCCCCCCAATTTCCGAATTGGCTATATTCGAAAAAAGAAGGCGAGAAATGGGGGGATGCGGTTGTACTCAAAGAAAATGCGCCGCAATTGCTGGCTAAAGAATTGACTAAAGCCAAGAATCGTTCAACCTATCGTATTTTTATGAGTTCCGTGACCGACCCCTATCAACCGCTTGAACGGCGTTATCGATTAACCCGTCAATGTCTCGAAGTGTTTGCGGAATATGATGATTTAGATTTACTTGTTATTCAAACACGGAGTGGCACAGTCACAGATGATATTGCGTTACTCGCCCAGATTCCTTATGTGGTGGTGAGTATGACGATTGAAACAGATCGCGGAGATTTAGATTTTGGGCCGAATGACGCGTTTATCAAACAGCGTTTTACTGCTATTAATCAATTATCTAAAGTAGGTGTTCGCACACAAATTACCGTTTCACCCTGCTTACCTTATACGCCAAATTTTGCCAAGCGATTAGGGTCCAGCGGTGCGGAACGGATTGTGGTCGATACGTTTGTGGCCGGTGACGGGAGTCAGGGACGTCGCACAGCGGATAGTCCCTTTGCGGATGAAGCTGACTATGATTGGCGAAGCGAAGATCCCGCGCAAAAGCTCTTCACTGATTTACAGGTGTATGATGTGGCCCTCGGCTGGAGTGCTGAAGGCTTTGGCAATATTCCGCCTCGCCAACCGCAGAAATTAATCTAAAATGTATCATGGAGAGCTTCCCAAAGCTCTCCATGATTTATTCTTCGTCTGGAGCCTCGTGCAGTTTGATAATCGATTGCACAATTAACCTGCCCGCAAAATAAATGACCCCGCCTGCTACCAATAAATGAGCCATGATCAATAAAACACCACCCGCCGCTACAACGATAATATCCTGAGTGATGAGGTATAACACAACAAGGATGATCAGCAAGAGACTGCCTAGCTTCAATAATCCTTGCCATGTTATTTGTTTCAAATGATTTTGCATGATTTCACGACTTTCACAATATGCTCAAATTAGTCTTTTTGCAGTCTATATCAGGCTAACTAGCCATGACAATCAACAAAACGAACGTTTTGTCCCGTAGTGAACATTTCTTCCCAATTGTCTATGCAGAGGCTTTATGACGTTTGGTTAGTTGGAATAGGGCAAATGGTACTGCCTCTCCTATCATTTTTTCCGCATACTGAAAAAGGTTTGAAGTGAAGGAGCTAGACAGTATGTCATTTAAA
>JBNLCD010000080.1:0-14005 GCA_050303635.1 Anaerolineae bacterium | reverse complement strand
CTGGTTGCGCTGGCTGAAGAAGATCAAGGTGAATCGGCCAGTCCCATGCTTCTCGCGCATCGCACCCAACGCAATGATGCGCCGACCATTTATGTCTGTCGCAATTTTGTTTGTGATACACCTGCCAATTCGGTGGAAGAAGTTGCTAAAGCTTTGCGTTAGACTCTGCTGTTATTTTGATCTGTAAAGCGGATAGCGTTTGCTATCTGCTTTTTCATATTCTATCCACCGGAAATTGGCGCAAGATTTCGGCAGGCAATTCACCATCATCGTATTGAGTTAAATTGGTGGGGATGGGAGGCACTTCATAAGTAAGGTAGTCATAACCTCCCTCAACATACACCATCTCAGACTCATAGTCATATAAAATATCAGGGTGCAACGTCAGATAATTGTAGTACCAGCGATGAAAGTGAATAATGCCCGCTACGGTAGCTATGCTTGTTACTATTATGAGGATAGGGGTAAGTGTAGATTGAGGTTTGAAAATTACAATAACCAGAAAATGATTTATTAAGAAACTGCTCACGAGATTGATAGATAGAACTTGACTTCTTTTTTCCCACAATATTTCATAATACCAAAAATAATAAATGACTAACGCAACCACCATGCTGTCGATCAGAGCTAGTAAAAATCCCATAACCATACCCATTAACGCACCGCCAAGGGCCATAAACGGACTACATGCAAGTGTAAATAGTACATTAAGAAAACGGTTTTGCGTAATTGGGTCAAACCAGAATATCAATGAAGATATCGCGAGAGTTGCACCTGAAAAAATGCCATAGCGAATGCCGTAATATGCCATTTTGTTAGGAATATAAAATGTCTGTCAATCACATTCATAAAATTGCGCCAATTGATTAATTTATTTAATAAACCAATTCTAAAAGGGAGGAAGTCTTGAGGATACAGCTTGAGTCCGCAATTAAACGCACTCAAGTGCTTGCATTTAGGCGAGCGCCTTGGTAATGAGAAATCCGCCAATCAGGAGCAGTGCTCCACCTACCATAAGCCACAGAGGATGCCATGTTTTGCTTAAATCCGGCGACCAACTCGGATCACGATCTTCGGCGTCATCAAAGGTAATCCGGCGTAAATCAGTGCCGTCCCGCCGAATGATATAAATCTCCCAATTGTCGTCTTGGTTCGATTCAAAGGCCAACCACTCGCCATCCGGTGACCAATCAGGATTATCGTCATCCCCGTCATGTTGGGTGAGTAGGACAGTTTCACCTGTCATCACGTTCTCGACGATCAACTTAAATTGATAATCTTGATAGGTATTGCGCACAACATACTGCTCATTCGGTGCGGGAAGTGTGTTTAACTCACTTTCAGGCACACTCTGATTTGCGGTGAGATGCCCGTTGGCATCAATGCGCACGACTAAATAAGCGGTGGCCCGATAATTTTGTTTGTAGATGATATTGGATGACCCATGTTCCCATACCGGAAACCGTTCAATATTGAAACTTCGGGTGAGCTGTTTCAATGATTTGCCATTGGGACGTACCCGATAAATATCCCAGTTCTGGTCACGATTCGATTCAAAGAGAATCCAAGCGCCATCGGCTGACCAATTCGGATGACTATCGCGCCGCGCATTATGGGTAAGTTGTTGAATCGATTGGCCATCCACACTGGCAATATAAAGCTCAAACTGTCCGGTTCGATTCGAGGTAAAGACCAGCCATTGATTGATGGGATATTGGGCACGCACCAAACTCAATATCGCTACACCAAGCAACAGTAGCGCCGCAAACAATATACTTGTCCACATTCCAAGTTTCATCGAGGCCAATCACAAGACTAACGAATGTCATTTATATTCAACTTTAGCCTATCGCACTTCCTGAATCAAAAAGACCCTGCCAAATTGACAGGGTCTTGGAATTTCAGTTAGAAATGTGAATTAGGAATTGGCGATAATCGGAGCCAAGACCAAAGCCACAATGGCCAACAGTTTCAACAAAATGTTGAGGGCTGGGCCAGAGGTATCCTTGAACGGATCACCAACGGTATCACCGACAACAGCGGCTTTGTGAGCATCAGAGCCCTTGAATTCGCCTTCAACTTCACCCGCTTCAATGGCTTTCTTGGCATTATCCCAAGCGCCACCGGCATTGGCCATCATCAAGGCCATCATGAAGGCCGAAGCCAATGAACCGAAGAGGACACCCACGAGGGTTTCGCCAGAAACATAGTGAGCCAAGAAGGTATCTTTACCCAACTCAGATACAAGAACAATCACGAATGGAACAGCTACAGCCACAACGCCCGGAATAATCATTTGTTGCAACGCACTCTTGGTACTGATATCAATACAAGTCTTGTAATCGGGCTTAACGCCTTCTTTACCTTCGAGCAAGCCCGGAATTTCCTTGAATTGGCGACGAACTTCAACCACAATTTGGTTAGCGGCGTGACCAACAGCGTTCATCGTACGGGTGCTGAAGAAGAACGGCAACATGGCACCGAGCAAGAGACCGGTAATCATACGCGGGTCAAGCGCCGAGACCATGACTAAGTCCGCCGAGAGGGCGAACGACGAGGTTAAGGCCAGCGCGGCCATCACCGCACTTCCTATCGCAAACCCCTTACCGCTGGCGGCAGTTGTGTTACCCAAGCTATCGAGGGCATCAGTGCGATCCCGTACTTCGGGGGGCAATTCAGCCATTTCAGCAATACCACCCGCATTATCGGCGACCGGACCATAAGCATCTGAAGCCAAGGTAATACCGAGGGTGGACAGCATACCCACGGCGGCCACAGCTACCCCGTACAAACCAGCTTTGAAGTCATCGCTAGCCCCGAAGTGCCCATTGGCTTTAGTAATCGCAAAGGCTTCAACTTCAGCCGCTTTGTCGAAATCACCGTCTTCAATGAGTTGTTGTTGTTCATCAATTGCTTCCGTAACACTTACGAAATCGCCCGTTGCTTGAAAAGCAATCAAGGTTGCAATAATTACGATGATGACAGCACCAACGGTACTTTCCATACCAACGGCCAAACCACGAATAAGGGTTACGCCAGCCCCTGATTTTGCACTATTGGCCAAGTCTCGGGTCGGACGATAATTGGAGGAAGTGTAGTATTCAGTGGTTGTCCCAATGAGTACACCAGCGACCAAACCTGACAAGGTGGCGATAAATACGCCAATACCCAAGCCCAAAACAAGCGCCAAAACGAGAATAACGACAGCAATGGCACCACTGGCGGCCCAAACACCCCGGCGCAAAATACCCAACAATTTTTCAGTGGAGGGTACTTCGTCACTGTCGCTGTCAATCTTCACAAGGAAGGTTGAAGCGAGAGAAACAATAATACCGAAGGCGGCAACCAACAAGGGGAAGGCCAAACGTTCGTCTTGGTCAGCAGAAGTCAACGCGGCCAAACTCATGGCGGCGATGATACTACTGGCATAACTTTCGAAGAGGTCAGCACCCATACCGGCGACGTCACCAACGTTATCACCAACATTGTCGGCGATTGTTGCGGGGTTACGCGGATCATCTTCCGGAATACCCGCTTCAACCTTACCGACGAGGTCAGCGCCTACATCAGCGGCCTTGGTGAAGATACCACCCCCCACGCGGGAGAAGATAGCAATTGAGGTAGCCCCAAAGCCGAAACCAGCAATGGCTTCCACATTTGAAGGATCATCACCCAAAGCGACGAAAAGGAAGAAGAGGATGCTCACACCCAAGAGACCCAAGCTAACGACCATCGTACCCATGACGGTACCACTGGAGAAAGCAACGCGGAGGGCATCATTCAAACTACGTTGGGCGGCGTTGGTGGTCCGGACATTGGAACGAACCGCAATACTCATCCCGGCATAACCTGCCGCACCAGAGGAAATTGCCCCCAACATATAAGAAAAGGCCGTCAAAATTTTGAATTCTTCAAAAACAACGCTCAAAACAGCCAATAAAATAGTTACTGCAATTACAACGACACCGACATAGGTATATTCACGGCGTAAGAATGCTTGCGCGCCTTCTTGGATTGCGCCGGCAATCTCTTGCATCCGTTCATTACCTGGTTCTTCTTTCATAATATTTTGCGTCGTCCACCAAGCGAAACCAATCCCGCCAATGGAAACCAAAATACCGACAATTGAAGCGAAAATTAACATAGGAAGTCTATTCCCCCTATCATGACTATATCGAATACTGACAAATGTTGTGCTATTCTAATGTCGAATTTCTCTTATGCTATAGGGAAATTCGATAATTTTCAAAAAGACGATTAAATATACCAAGATTTAACGAAGGATTCTATGGTCACTGCATTTTATACCGATTCCGATTCCGAAATTCACACCCTGCCGGGACACCCCGAACATGCAGGTCGTTTGCAAGCTGTTTTAGCACATTTAGATAGTACAGGCTTACGTTCTAAACTTGAACAGATCGAAGCTATTCCTGTTACCGATGAAGATTTGCAACGGGTCCATCGTGCCGATTATTTGCGACTTTTAGAGCGCATCTCGGCGATGAGCGACCCTGTCATGCTCGATGCAGATACCTATCTCTTGCCTGAATCTTATGCGATTGCGCGTCAAACCGTTGGTGGCGTCTGTGCGGTTGGAACAGCAATTGTTTCAGACCAAGCCCAAAATGGATTAGTCACTGCACGTCCGCCCGGTCATCATGCCACCCCTTATCATGGTATGGGATTTTGCCTCCTCAATAATGTCGCGCTGGCCGCCCGCTATATCCAAGCCAATCATCCTGAAATCGAGCGCATTGCCATTGTGGATTTTGATGTCCATCATGGCAACGGCACGCAGGATAGTTTTCTAGATGATCCGAGTGTGCTTTTCATCTCATCACACCAATATGGCATTTATCCGGGGACAGGTCGCTTTCAAGAAATGGGTGTTCTCGACGGACAGGGATATACCCTTAATTTACCGCTGTCCGCTAAAACAGGCGATGCCCATGTTCAAGCCTTATATGAAACCGTTGT
The DNA here is from genome assembly GCA_050303635.1 of Anaerolineae bacterium. Classification (GTDB taxonomy): domain Bacteria; phylum Chloroflexota; class Anaerolineae; order Aggregatilineales; family J027; genus JAKEEQ01. The sequence continues at coordinate 9,025 of JBNLCD010000080.1, read as the reverse complement.
TAAAGAAGCTCTCCATCAATATAAACCCCAATTTATGATTATTTCCGCTGGATTTGATGCCCATTGGCGTGATCCTTTAGCCAATATTCAATTATCCCTGACAGGTTTAGCCACAATTAGCCAGCTTCTTTACGATACGGCGCAAGAAGTCTGTAATGGCAAACTTATGTTCGTCATGGAAGGCGGCTATGACCTCGAAGTTCTCGCCCATGGTATCGAGAATGTGGCGCATGTACTCTTAGGTGAGGAAATTATCAATGACCCGCTGGGACCCGGTCCCTCAAAACCACTGGATGAACACAGTATTCAAGAGATAAAAGAAAAGCACTTATTGTTTCAACAAAATTCGTAAACAAATAACGGCTCGACAAGGTGATTTGTCGAGCCGTTGTCATGTATAGGTTGTAATTAGATAACGCTAATTATTCGGCCATTGTGCCCAATTACTGCAATGATTGCCGACATCACGCCCACTCGGTTCACGATAGATACCATCATAAATCGCATTCATCATCGCGCGTGGATTGGCGACTAATTCGCCCTTATGAGTGCCAATATTACCGAAATGACCTTGGCTGAACGAGTGTCCCACTTCATGAATGGCGACACTGGGGAAATCAAATAAGGCGGGGCCATTTTCTTGGGGACCTTCTAAGCCATTATCAGCCCAATTATAATCATCGTTGTAATAAACTTCACGGAAGGCCACATCGTATTTGCCATTACCATCCACATCCGTGTAGTTGCCGTTTTCATCGACCCAGAAAATGGTGAGGGTCACACCCAATACGCTTGGCTTATTTTTGAAATAGGGGAATTCATCACCGCTGAAGAAGCCGACTTCGGTAATATCCGCTTGCCAACGCCCCATGCGTCCCGTCGTCATATAGGTTTGAATAGCGCCCGGTGTACCCGGTGCAATCGTATTTTCCTTAAGCGTTAAATCTGAACATTGCTGATCATCCCAGACCTGAATCGCGCGGTACATCCACCCGACTTGATCGGTGAGATTGGCGTCACTCGATTGATAGCCTGTGTTAATGGCATAAGTAATGCCCGGATGGCCGCCATTTACTTCCATACGACGCGGGTCATTGTAGACAAAATCATGCTCCAAATTAGCATTCCCTAAATCCCGTTGAAAATACTCAACCCCGCCGGCTTCACCCGTCTTGGGATCGGTGATGATTTCCGCATAGCCTAACTCTACGGTCGGATTGTCACTCTCATTATTCGCGTCAGATGAATCTGGTAGTGGTGTGGGTATCGTCATATTTGATACTTCCGAAACAGTCAGATCTTCGCCATCGTCGTCATCAGAATCGCCGAAAAAATATAGTCCTGCGCCAACCACGCCAGCTACTACGATGGCCACAATAACTAAGCCGAATAAACAGCGTAAATTTTTCATCAAAATCATTTCTCCCCATAAAATGTAAATCGATTGAATCACACTCCGAATCTTAGCATATTATTTTAGAACGTACGTAATCATCATTATTGAGAAAGCGTGTGATGCCAAATAAAAAATGGCCCCCAATTTGGGAGCCATTCGTTTAATTTAAAAAATTTATTGATTTACTTGTTTGGCCATTGGGCCCAGTTACTGCAGTGTCCACCAATATCGCGACCAGTTAATTCGCGTTGGATGCCACCGTAGATAGCATTCATAATGGTGTGCGGGCTAGCTTTCAAAGCTTCATCTTGAATACCGATATTACCAAAGTGAGCTTGGCTGAAACCATGACCAACTTCGTGGATAGCTACTGACGGAAGATCGAAGTAACGGGAACCATCTGGTTGACGGCCTTCGAGACCATTGTCTGACCAATCATATTGATCGTTGTAGTAGATTTCACGGAAAGCGGCATCATATTTGCCGTTATTGTCGATGTCGGTATAGTTACCGTTGCCATCAACCCAGAACAAGGTGTAGGTAACACCCAAGGTGCTGGTGCCTGGAGCAAACAGCGGGCCAGCGCCATAGAAACCAACTTGGGTCAAGTCAGCGTCAATCAAAGCAAGGTTAAGACCACCACCATTGAAGTAGTTGTAAACCAAACCGGGATTGGCCGGGGAAGTTGCGTTTTCGGACAAACCAAGGTTTGAACAGGTCAAGTTATCCCAAGCGAAGATTGAATCGTACATCCAACCAATTTGGTTAGTCAAATTCGCATCACTTGATTGGTGACCGGTATTAACAGCATAAGTAATACCCGGATTGCTACCGTTCCAAGAACGACGTGGATCTCCATACACGAAGTCATGAGACAATTGAGCATTTCCTAAATCACTACGGAACCATTCAACACGACCAGCTTCGCCACTTGCTGGATCAGTAATAATTTCGGCATAAGCCAAAACAACAGTGTGATCACTATAATCAAGTGCTTCGACACTGTTGTCAGGTGTATTGACAGCGAACATTACACCTACTAAAACAATAACTACGACTAAAGCAAAACTAAGGCGTTTCATTAGATTACATCTCCGAAGAAACTAAATAAATTGAAAAGATACTTCTACGCGCAGAATATAGCATAATTTCATGTACGAATCAACTCTTTTGTTAAACTTACTTGTAAATCTATATTAGCGAGTAATAAAACAATAGATTGGTAATAGGATTATTATATGAGAACATCTAATCAATATAAGGATTTTACATTTCTCCAAATAAAAAAAGAGTCAACTCAATTGAGCTGACTCTTGAATTTAAACTTAGTTGAAATTGATTGATTTAGTAGGCTTTCGCGAAATAGGCCATGCGTTCCGCTTCGGCTTCACAGACAATACATTTGCCCGTTTCACCTTCATGTGGTTGTTCGAGCGGGAAGCAACGACTCACGGCTTGGAAATCTTCTTTGGTCTTGGCTTCACATTCCGCGCCACCGCAGAACCACGTCAACACCCAGTGATTTTGTTGAAGATGGTCACCAAAGGCCTTGTAATCACCAACCAATTCAAAGATATTGTTGTCGCGGAATTCGGTGGCTTGTTTCAGTAAATTGGCTTGAATTTCCACCAAAAGTTCTTGGACACGGGCCGCAACTTCACTTTGATCAACAAATTGCTTACCATCACGTCCCGGAATATCCCGACGCGCGAGAGCCGCTGAACCTTTTTCAACATCCTTCGGACCCACTTCAATCCGCAACGGCACACCGCGCATTTCCCAGTCATTGAACTTGAAGCCGGGACGCACATTATCCCGACGATCAACATGCAGACGCAAACCTAATGCTTTGAGTTCGGCATAGAGCTTATCAACAACTTCTATAACGCCAGCTTTTTCATCTTCCTCGCGGAAAATCGGTACCAGCACAACTTGAATCGGGGCGATTTCCGGCGGCAAACGTAAGCCCATATCATCGCCGTGGGCCATAATAATCGCACCCACCATCCGGGTACTCACGCCCCAAGAAGTTGTCCAAACATGTTGTTGTTCGTTGTTTTCATCGACGTATTTAATGTCGAAAACCTTCGCAAAATTCTGACCCAGATTGTGACTGGTTCCCGCTTGAAGTGCTTTACCATCGCCCATGACGGCTTCAATGGTATAACTGGCATGTGCGCCGGCAAAACGTTCTTGGTCACTCTTTTGACCTTTGATCACCGGAATAGCCGCCTTTTCGATGGCAAATTCAGCGTAGATATCGAGCATTTGCAAGGTTTCGGCTTGCGCATCGTCAAATGACGCATGGGCCGTATGACCTTCTTGCCATAAGAATTCACTTGTGCGCAAAAACGGACGGGTGCGCTTTTCCCAGCGTACGACATTTGCCCATTGATTGAGCAAAAGCGGCAAATCGCGATAGGTTTGAATCCAACGCGCCATGGCATCGCCAATAATAGTTTCACTAGTCGGACGCACCACATACGGTTCAGCTAATTCTTTGCCGCCACCGTGCGTGACGACAGCGAGTTCGGGGGCAAAGCCTTCAACATGGTCGGCTTCTTTTTCAAGGAAGCTCATTGGGATAAACAGGGGGAAATAAGCATTTTGGTGCCCGGTTTCCTTAAAGCGACGATCCAGATTAGATTTGACAGCTTCCCAGAGTTCATACCCATATGGCTTGATGATCATACAGCCCCGCACAGGTGTTTTTTCTGGATTATCAACTAGTTCTGCTTGCACAACGACTTCGTTATACCAAGCTGAATAATCTTCACTACGCGGTGTTACCCCTTGTTTAGCCACAAGTTTGCTCCTTTTAGCACTGCTTTTCTTGATGTGATTTCGTAATTGGACTACGAAATTAAATATAGATTAGCATTATTTTAAATCAATAGCAACTTTTTAACTGTTTTTAAAGTTCACTAAAGTTCAAAACATAATATTCTGTTATATATTGTTAAAACATCCGTTCAGAATAATAGAGTGTCGGGGCCTAATTGTCGAGGGGAGGGGTTTTATTTGGATGAAAAATCTGGAATGAGACAAAAAAAGGGTGGAGATGTTGAACTCCACCCAGCATAGACTGTGTTCTAAGGAATCTTAATGACTATGTTCTAAACACGCCACGCAAATTTCACCGACATGACGGTGATCGGTGCCGCAACATCCACCTAGGACATTGATATGTGGGAGGTGTTGGCGGAGTTCAGCGTATTGTTGGCCCAATTCAACCGGATTCCCGGCGTCTAGTTCTTCCATCGCATCCAGTTCGGCATGGCTTTTGTCTGAAGCATTAGCCCGTAAACCGCGCAACCGTTGTATCCACTCGGCACCACTGGCCAACACATCCTCAAAATGGGAAGGATGAGCACAATTAATCATGTAATAGACGGGGCCGTTATTAGTGGCTTCATCAATTTGCCCAATGGCGGATTGCAAGGTTTGGCCATTGGGCAATTTCCCATCAGTTTCAACTGTAAATGATAATACGATGGGCATTCCCACCGCTTGCGCGGCATAGGTCATTCCAATACCTTCTTCGGGATACGTCACTGTCATGGCGGTGATCATATCTGCCGCTGTCTCACTGAGCGTCTTAATTTGGGGAAGATGATAAGCTTCTGCTTCTTCGGGAGTCAGCACCGCATCAATGGTATACCCATCCCCGTGAGAACCGATACAACCACTAATGACCATCGGGCTATATTCAGTTTCAAATCTATCGCGTACATCAACGAGCAACTCAATAGCATCATGATTAACTTGTGCCAATTCTTCAGCCGTATAACCTAATTTGTCTCCCCATACACTGCTAGCTCGCCAAGTGACACTCTCTAAAACGAAACCAACTTTGTGTTCACGCGCGATGGCGGCATAATTTTCAAAATAACGACGAACTGTGGCGCGACCATTTTCGCATGACAGTAGGACAAATGCCGCAAATTCGGGAAGATCAAACCCATCATGATAAATGAATGTGGTTTCTGGACCTCCATCGGTCAAAAACATATCACCATTAAGTTGTGGTAGCTGATTACGATACTTGGCCATATTTCTCTCCCTGATAATGGCTGATAGATGATGTGTCAGTTATAGTGAGAAAACTCTTTGTGAATGAGAAAACTCTTTGTGAACTGACACATCAAACTATGGGATATCGTGACAGCAATGTATATATCCCAAATGGCATATTCTAGCTTTTATAAGTAAATTCATTTTTATCCACCCGGCAAAAAAATCCCTTCTAAACACGCATATGTAGAAGGGATCGAGAATGTTATATCTAATGAAAATAAGTTTTAGGATGATTGTTTAGTCACCGCTTCATATATTTCGCTGGTGATATCCCGCTTATAGATAGCTGAAACCGTTAATGCGCCTGACATCAACGCCCCTGCAATACCTGCCGTGACAATATCTTGACCTGTCAGATACAAATTCTCGATAGGCGTATGAGGACGTAAGAATTCTTGTTCAAAGCGTTCGGGCGTATGTTCAATGCCATAAATTTCGCCGAATTGATAATTGGTGAAATTCTTGGTGGAGAGCGGTGTGGAGAGTTCGTAATGCGCCACTTTGCCCTTCACTTGTGGTTCATAGCGATAGAGAACATCGAGCAAGCGTTGGCTCAGATTTTCTTTAAAAGTTTCATAATCTTCGCCGCGTTTCATCCATTTGGTACCTTCCCAATCTGCAAACCATTCATAGGGTACCAACGTGATAATATCGATGGTCGCACGTCCGGGATAGCGACTTTCCCAATCGGGATCTTTAGCCGAGGCAAAACCGACAAAAACTCCGGCAAATCCATCATCCGGATTTTCTAAATAAGCGGCCAAATTGGCATCATGATCGTATTGATTATCGGGATAAATCCAATAATTCGCTTTTTGCAATCCAAGTTCGGCGGCGGTTTCTTCAAAACCCACATACAACGCGATATGGGCTTTAGATGGCGCGGTCTTCTGAACAAAAGTGGGCAATTGATAAGTTGCTTTGACCTCATCACTGAGCAAATGGGTGTATGTGTTGTAGATGCCGGCGCAACTAATCACCAGCGGCGCATGATGTTCTTGGCCATCAGCCATTTTCACACCGACCGCTTGCCCATTTTTCACCAAAACTTCATCCACATCGGCATTCACTAGAATCAATCCGCCATGTTCAGCCAACACATCGGCCACAGTATCCGCAATGCGCGAAGAACCACCCACCGGAAAGCCGGCCCCATACATATAATGGCTGACGAGCATTGCATGCATGGCAAAACTGCTTGCACCAGGGGTTAAACCATAATCGCCAAATTGGGCCGTTAAAACGCCGATTAAGCGCATATTATCTGTGAGTTCTTCCAAAACTTCGCGGGTGGTTTGCCGCGCAAATTTGAGAAAAGGCTCGCGCATAAATGGCCCCATTTGTTCAGCTAGTTCAGGGGGTAGGGCTTTCTCGGCAAAATAATTCCGGCTGGCTTTATTCGCTTGCCGCACCAAATCCATATATAAATCAATCGCGCGATGATCGCTGGGATCGGTAAATTTTGCTTTGAGATTTTCTAAAAATTGCTTACGGCCTTTGTGGAATTCAAATTTGTCATCACCGAAAAAAATCCGGTCATAGACCTCGCCCAAATCTTCCCACTCGAGTTGCCCATCAGTGATATAAGTGGACAGAATGGACAAAACCGACTGAGCGTGATTCACGCCACCCACATAGTGAATCCCCACATCCCACTCATACCCTTTACGCGTGAAAACATGGGAATAACCGCCAGCTGTGTAGTGTTGCTCCAAAATGAGAACTTTTTGCCCATCTTTAGCGAGGATAGCGCCGCTCGTAAGGCCGCTCACGCCGGAACCGATGATAATCGCATCATAATTTTCATTGATGGTGTGCTGTTTATAGGACTTAATGCCTTTTGATTTGTGCATAAAAAAATCACGTTTCAATATCAACTCAAAATAAAAACTCATTGCTTGATAATAACAAGAAAATGGTGTTTTGGGATAAAAAAAGAGGTAGTGCAAACGCTTCACTACCCAGTAAAAGTGCTTATCAATTTCATTCTTGCGTGCGATTATTCCTCAACTTATCAGCATGTTCGAACATCGCTGTAAAAAGCCGATCTTGTTGTTCAACTTCAATAATTTGTTGCCTATAAGACTGAAGAAGGTTGTTGCGAATGATAATTAAAATCACAAAAACACTACTGAAGAATAGCGCGATCTGATTAAGCGAAATCCCATATTTATCAAGTGGTATAAGAATAAAAGCTACAACAATAATAAAACCTACTAACGTAAGCAGTCGTGTCGTCAAATTGATAAAACGAATACGTCCATAATGCGAATTTCCAGCAATTCGTCCAAGGATGCCATATAGTGCTAAGCCTATGACTACGCCACTAACAACAGGTAGCATGAGTTCTTCTAAAATAATCATGATTTGATCCTGTGTATTATTTGCCGTTTATTTTATGAGGATAGACCCCATCTAGGGCCTATCCTATCTATCTTTACGTTAATCATTCAACAGCATGAATGAGGGATCTTGATCTTCGGTTTCGCTTCGTTTCAAAACTAAAATCTGACGCATTTCCACAATTTGATCACGCAGAACGGCCGCTTTCTCGAACTCAAGCTGTTTGGCGGCCAGCTTCATTTCGGATTCCATTTCCTTGATGATCAAGGTCAAATCTTCTACTGAAAGTTTCTCTGGCGTGACATGGATATCTTCATCTTCTTCGCGCTCAGCTTGCATCGCCTTCACGCGATCTGTAATATCCTGGACTGCCTTAATAATGCTTTGCGGTTCAATGCCATGTTCTTTATTGTAGGCATCTTGAATCTCACGCCGCCGATTGGTTTCGTCAATCGCTTCCCGCATCGAATCAGTCATCTTTTCGGCATACATAATAACCTTGCCCTCGATATGCCGTGCCGCCCGTCCAATGTTTTGAATGAGAGCTCGCGTCGAGCGCAAGAAACCTTCTTTATCCGCATCCAAAATGGCAACCAGTGACACTTCGGGCAAGTCGAGGCCTTCACGCAAGAGGTTTACCCCGACCACGCAATCATAAACACCGAGGCGTAAATCACGCAGGATTTCAATCCGTTCAATGGTGTCAATCTTGGCGTGGAGGTGATGCGTCTTGATACCCATCTCAATCAGATATTCAGACAAATCTTCGGCCATACGTTGCGTTAGTGTGACCAGTAAGGCACGTTGACCTTGCAAGATACGTTGTTGTACTTCTTTGAGCAAGTCATCAACTTGCCCCTTGGTCGGTCGTATCTCCACAACCGGGTCCAAAATCCCCGTCGGGCGAATAACTTGTTGAACAATCCGTTCATTATGCTCAAATTCATACGGTCCGGGCGTCGCCGACAAGAAAATCACTTGACGCATCCGGTCTTCAAACTCAGTAAAGCTGAGCGGACGATTATCCATTGCGCTCGGTAACCGGAAACCATGTTCTACCAAGGTGCTTTTGCGGGATTGATCGCCACCGTACATTCCTTTCACCTGCGGAATGGTCATATGACTTTCATCAATTACCAGCATAGCATCTTCGGGTAGATAATCCAGCAATGTCCACGGTGCACTCCCGGCCGGACGTTGATCGAGATG
>JBNLCD010000079.1:0-14052 GCA_050303635.1 Anaerolineae bacterium | reverse complement strand
TGAGTTGACCCAAGTATTTCAGGCCACTGAGACCCCCATTTTGCTAGGTGGCCATAGTGTGGTGGCGGGTGGTTTAGCTATCTTAGCAGGCTTGATTTAGGTTACCCTGTCTCTCAATATCTCCATGCTTGGATACTTAAGTTGGTTTGTTTTATTTCGCACAACTCAATGATGGATGATTTTGAGGAGTGATTCTATCAGTTCGATTAAGGCTTCTGAATTGGTTTTGACAGATTTTAGGGCGTTTGTTAAAATATTCACGAAATAATTAGGTAGCGGTTAAAAAAAGATAACTCTCATTCGATAAAACCCTTGCATTGACTGAACATCTGATGTCACAATACATCAAGTTCAAGTAAATTGAGATTTGTTTAATCACCGCTTGGCTTTAAGCTAAAAAAACGCTACAATCGTCCGACATTTGCAACATGTTTGAATTTTGATTAAGGAGCCACTCTATGGCATCTCGTGTCGCCAAGGGTCCACCCCCGCCTGCCGCCTCACCAACTGGCGCAAAGATTCCTGAAAAGGACTCTGGGGTTGAAGTTAAACCAATTAATCGCCGCGAATTCCTTTTCTATATCTGGGGAGCCAGCATGGTGATGGGGCTAGGTCAAGCTAGTGGCATCATTGTATGGTTCATGCTTCCACGTTTCCGCGAAGGAGAATTTGGGGGCGTTTTCCGTTTGGCTGGAACAGATATTCCAGACTTGGGTGCCGCACCTGCGAATCGCCCTGACGGTAAATTCTGGTTGTCCAATGCCCCAACAGGGTTGGTTGCGATCTATAAAGTATGTACACACCTTGGTTGTTTATATGCTTGGGTTAACAATAATGATCGTTTTGAATGCCCATGTCACGGTTCCAAGTACGAACTTGATGGAACCTATATTGAAGGTCCAGCACCGCGTAGCTTAGATCGTTTTGTTATGACGATTACGTTAAATAACGGGAGTGTTGTGACCACGAACGAGCTGGGTGATCCCATTCCGGGGGTTAATGCGGCAGATGTTAAAGAAATTGAAGTTGATACGGGCGCTAAGATTAAGCGCGCCGGACGCGTTTAACCTTACTAGCCTAGGAGTAATAGGAGAAACTGATGTCAGTCCTCCCCGTCCCGTCTATTTTAGACCATATTAAGGAAAAAGGGCTTCGTAAAGCTCTTTATGAATCTGTTGATAATACGGTGGAACGCCTCACCCCCGGCATGAATATCCAAGATATTCGCGATGCCTTACGTGGTGATGAACCCCGCCGCCCGAACCCCCGCTTGCGTCCGCACGCTGACGGTTTCTGGTTGCACATGCGTCCCTCTTATTATCATACTAGCGTAACCGGGTTTTATCCCACGTTGCGTTTGGGGTGGTTATCCACCTATTTCTTTGTGTTAGAAATCATTACCGGTTTATTCTTGATGATTTTTTATACGCCATCACCCGATGTTGCTTATAACAACATGCAGAATATCCTTGGGAACGTCCCGATGGGTCAATTCATGCGTGACCTCCACCGTCTTGGTGCTGAAGGTATGGTGTTGATGGTGATGCTCCACATGGCCCGGACTTATGTGACAGGTTCATATAAAAAACCGCGCCAATTTACGTGGTTCACCGGTATGATTCTTTTAATGACAACACTCTTTTTAAGCTTCTCCGGCTATCTTTTGCCGTGGGACCAATTGGCCTTCTGGGCGGTTACCATCGGTACATCAATGGCTGAAGCCGCACCCCCTGAAATTGTTGGTACCAACGTCAACTTACTGTTGCGTGGTGCACCCGACATTGGCGCAGGTGGTTTGCTCCGCTTCTATTTGTTGCATGTTTTCGCTTTGCCGATGATTACTGCCATGTTCTTGGGTGTTCACTACTACAAAGTTGTGTTGCATGCCCACAGTTTGCCCCCACGTGAAGAAGAAGTTGGTCAAGATACAGCGAAGCGCGCCCCTAAAGATTGGCGTTCTTATTTCATTCCCGATATTGCCAGTAACGAATTAGCTTGGATGGGTGCCACCACTCTAGTTTTAGTTGTGATGGTTACCTGGTTCTATCATGCTCCATTGGAAAGCCATGCTAATCCGCAAGTTACGCCGTTGCATACAACTGCACCGTGGTACTTCTTGTGGCTTCAGGGGATGCTCAAATTAGGTGATAAGGTGTTCATGGGGATTGTGGTTCCGACCATTCTCTTCGGTGTTCTATTCGTACTACCTTATCTTGATATAACCCCCAGCCGCCGTTATGCGGACCGTCGGGTTGCGTTGAGTATTGGTGCTGTCATGTTGTTCATCTTCTCAATGTTGCAATTCATGGGTACACCCTATTATGGTGTTGACACTTCAGCCAGTATTGAAGTTGCCCAAGAAATGATCCCGCAAGAAGGTGTTGGCCCGATGCGTGCTGTACCATATGATGAATATGAAGCACACATCTCTGTGACCGATAACAATGATGCTTTATGGGATACCACTATCAATGACCTTAAAGCAGGTGATGATGAAGTGATCGACGATGTGATGGCAAGCCGTTCTATCGTTATCACCGAAGAAGCCTATTTTGATCAAAATGGCGCTGAACTCACCGAGGAAGACTTCAAAGAAGAACCGGAATTATGGCACGCACTTGAAGAATTCCAACACTTACTATTTGAAACCTATGCCGAAGAATTACCGAATGCTACTGGCTATGTGAGCCTTTCACAACAACAACAAGGTCTCATTCGCATTGCTATGTACATGACATGGGATGCCCCTGAACTTGATGCTGATAGCAAGATCATCTTTGAAGATGGTGAAGCGAAGCTTATCACTGAAGCAGATGGCACAACCCAACGTGATCTCTCTGGTAAGTACCTGTATATCCACCAAGAGTCTGAGTGGCACGAACACTAAATCGACTGTGAGCACAGCACGGCATTAGTGGAAAGCATAATCTGCTAATGCCCTGCTCTTGTGTGCAAACGAAGAGGAATTAATTTCTATGGAAAGAAAACAGCCCTTTATGTTTTTCCCGTCGGTGCAAACACGCATCCTCGTGGGGCTACTCAGTTTCACTGGTATTATTATCATTGTCTTTTGGGTAGCCATCAACGAGCCCGCCCGTATGCAAGAGTTTACGGAACGGACGGATGGTCGGAAGATTGAGACGGGTGCAACCCTGTTTGAAAGTAACTGTTCAACCTGCCATGGTAATGAAGGTTATGGGATTGCGAATCGGGCACCAGCGCTCAATAATCCAGTTTTGTTCGGTTACAATTTCTTTACTGAACAAGATAATGCCTTAGCGGTCATTGATTCTGAGTTAGAAGCATTGCCTGAAAATGATCCGACGCTTACATCCTTGATGAACGAACGTGAAAAGGTTCAACTCGAACGTCAACAAATCTATGATGATTTGCGCTACAACTATGGCCCAGAATTGGCTGACTACGAAGCTCAATTGGCGGCTAGCCCCGATGATGCTTTCTTGCAAGCTAATGTAGATGGCTACACCGCGTTGATGGATGCCCACAATCAAATTGTGAGCAAGCGCGACCGTCAAATTGAGATTTTGGACGAATTAAACTCAAGTGATATTTCTGATACAACCTTCCAAGAGATTACCAATGAAAAGAGTAACCTCGGTACAGAAATTGAAACTCTTGTTGCAACGCGTGAAACAGCTTTCAATGAATTGGTTGATAAAGGTTTCTTGTTGCGTCCATTTGACCCAGAATTCACCCCTCGCTTGACCCAACTTGAATGGTCAGGTGGTACCCACGCCTTCATTTACTCAACGTTGCAGTCTGGTCGTCCCGTCAGTAGCACTTACTGGGATAACCCGATGGCCGCTTGGGGACAAGGTGCCGGTGGTCCATTGCGTAATGATGAAATTGAATCTTTGGCTGATTTTGTCATGAACTGGGATCGTGAATTCACTCGCGAAGATGTTCGCAAGATCAACCAATACGCAGTCGTTGTACCGGAATGTGTTCGCAACAACACCTGTTCACCTGATGGTGGCGATTCTGGTGCCGCAGACACTCCGCAACTGACCGATCCAGCATTGACTGAAGATCGGACTCAATATATCACCGATTCAATGGCTATTTTGGATCAATATGAAGGTGATCCGGTTAACGGGCAAGTTCTTTACAATGCCCAAGGTTGTTCAGGTTGCCACATTGTTGGTGGTGGCGGTGCCGCGCCTGATCCAACAGGTTTGGCCATCCGCGCTGAAGAGCACGCCGCTGAATTCGGTTATGCAGACGGTAGCTGGTACATTGCTGAAAGTATCTTGGAACCAGCCGCTTACACCGTTGAAGGCTACACCGTTTTGATGGTGGCTCCGTACTGGAGTGACCTGACTGAACAAGATATTGCAGATATCATTGCTTATCTTGAAAGCTTCGATAGCTAAGATTTCAGTCAATCAGTAGAAACAATGAACGGCGTTGAGATAATCTCTCAGCGCCGTTTTTATATTTATCTAATTTTGGACCCTCTATTTAGTGATACAATTAATGTAGTCAGACATGATCTGACCCCACCAATTTTATAAGCCAAAAGGAGTCCAGCATGGCATGGAAGACACTACTCGTTGTTATTGTCGCGACATTGGTTGGTCTCTGGTTAATTCCCGCGCACTTCGCCTTGATTGCGATTGTCGGTCTATTGGTGTCACTCATCATCATCTGGGGCATCTTAGCCGGTAATCAAAATCGCCTAAATGAGGCCAAATGGGCCCGTTTCAATGAAAGCAAAACCCCCTTGGGCACTGCTTATGTCAAATATGAAGGTCTGTAGAACTAGCTATTGTTAATCCGTAAAAGCGCCGATTTATCCGGAAGATGGATAGTCGGATAATCTAGTTGAATGTACCCGGCTTCACTTAATTCCCTAAAAACGCGATTAAGATGTCGGGTACTTGTGCCTAAAAGAGAAGCCAAATCTTCTTTATTGGGTAAATGGACAACGTCGGTTGATTCTGATGATTGAGCTAACAGATAAGCAATTAAGCGATTGATGACAGGTAAGATCTGATTGACGGAAAGATTATTGGTTTCGTAGAGTTTTAGGCTCAGTTGATCAATGATAAAACGCAAAAACGTCGGGTCATCCGCCCCATAGCGATGCACAATCGAGCGTGACAACCCCAATAAAATTGAATCCTCGGTGGCAATGACGTTACTGTTGATTTTTTCTTCGCGCAGAATTTCGATATCACCAATCACGGCAAATGGCTTAGAAAGCGCAAAGACCGCTAATTTCCCATTGGCATGATAATGACTGCACTGCACCTGACCTTTGACCAAAAAATAGAGATATTCCTGTTCATCAGCTTCAATATACACATGTGAATAGGGCGCAAAATGAAAAAGTCGCAGATGTTTGATTAACTCATTATTGAGAAAACGCGTCATTTCAAACTCAATCACATAATCTTGAATGGTCGGCGTGGCCACAAGTTTTTCCATCATCTATTCCCCTAAACTCAACGATCAATTTTAGTATACACCACCCCAATTTTCGCCTTGGGACATATGTCCTTGAGACGTAATTTCCTGTGTCGTAAGCTGATAATCAGTAGCGGTAAACAGGAGGAACTCACCATGTTATTCAAAACTAAAACTCGCCAAAAGGAATGTGTAGAATTGCCTGCTCGCCTTGAAGCCAAGTCGGCTGAAATGACACCCATCCATTCTGCGCAACTGTCTGAAGAAGAAATTCGCCGCCAAATGTATGCGCGGATTGCACGCGGGAATGCGTTAGCTGAAATTGAGGATCAGGCGCGTGACGCCCGACGCTAATACTCAATGAAACAGTTGCATAGAACCGATCAAAAGCAGGTTGCTTGACTTCAATCAAGTCGCCTGCTTTAATTTTATGAACAGGCAGTCGCGTGGACTGACCTGATTTCAGTCTACAGTGTTTGCGTCGCTTGCGCTAAGATAGACTATCCCAAGAAATTGTATAGGTAATGGATGAAATGAGTACAGATAAGCCAACGGTTGTCGTTGCCATGAGTGGAGGCGTTGATAGTTCAGTTGCCGCCGCCTTATTGGTTGAACAAGGCTATAATGTTATCGGGATGATGATGCGTCTCTGGTCAGAGGAAACCACTGATGGTTATGGTGGTCATAATCGGTGCTGTACCCCTGATCAAATGGCAGATGCACGACGTATTGCCCGCAAATTGGGTATTCCCTTTTATGTGATTGATACGCGCGATTTTTTCTATCAGAACATCGTGCAATTCTTTATCGACCAACACGAAGCAGGTTACACACCTAATCCGTGCATGGCCTGCAATCGGCATGTGCGTTTCGATTGGTTGCTGAATCAAGCTTTGGCGATGGATGCAGATTATTTAGCGACAGGTCATTATGCTCGTGTGACAACGAATGAAAATGGTCTGCGTGAATTGCGTCAAGCCCATACAACAGCCAAAGACCAATCCTATGTCTTGAGCGTTTTAACCCAAGAAAAACTTCAACATGCCATGTTCCCGATTGGGGAATATACCAAACCGGAAGTCCGCGAAATGGCGGCCAAATTTGGTTTGCCCGTCGCCAGTAAAAGCGACTCTCAGGATTTGTGCTTTCTGGGAGATGGCGATTATCGCCGCTTCTTGCGGGAAAATGGTACCCCGGACATGTTTGAGCCCGGTGAAATCCTGTTAACAGATGGGACGCCGCTTGGCACCCATACAGGCTTGCCAAATTACACCGTTGGTCAACGTAAAGGCCTCGGAATTGCTTATAGCGAACCGCTGTATGTAATTAAACTGGATCGGCAACAAAATGCCGTGATTGTGGGCACGCGTGAGGAATTAGGAAGTGATACACTCACCGCCCAAAACATGAACTGGATTGCTGGTGAAGCGCCAGCCAATGAATTTCGGGCGGAAATCAAAATTCGGTATAAGTCCAAAGCCTCACCCGCGACGGTAACAGTCCTCGAAGACGGGCGAATCCGCGCCATTTTTGATGACCCGTTGCGAGATATTACGCCCGGTCAGGGAGCCGTGCTCTATCAAGATGATTTGGTACTGGGTAGCGGCCTGATTGAATTTCGGGAAGTTGTTCCGCTAACCACTTAAGATACTCTGCCTTACTGAAAATTGGGCCAATCTAGGCAAGGGCCTAAAGATCCTTGTTCTTCATCAAAATAGGATCTACTGAAACTGGTTGAGTGATAATGCTCCGCCAGTTTAGTTTAGATCGTGCGCGGCCAAATATTGATTAAGCTCAGTTTCCGCATCAAACCACTCAATATTTTTCTTGCCTGTAATGGCTGATAGCGTGCGTCCAATTACCTCGGCGGTTTTGTTTTTGCCTAAGACGAGCCATGCCTCAAGATTGGCCATCTTTTGAGCATTCATTGCCGTGAAAACCGTATTATTGAGGGATAAATTAGGATTAGCGGTAATGTCTACAATAACCCAAACCGCGTCTTCAACTTCCTCCAAATAGTCGCAAATCTGTGAAAAGGCGTTGCGGACATCTCCGCCATCAATATAGGCTGACCAGATCATTTTAAGTAAATGAGGGTGCACTTCTTCGATCGTAATTGTTGCGTCTGTCATGGGAACGCCTTTCATCGAATAGTCTATATTTTGTGTTGTATTTAGTTTTTCTTAGCGATAAAAGTTCAAAATTTCAGGACGATGAAACTAATTGCATCCATTCTCTTATAAGTTGAGCTAGTGCACAATTTAATGGTTAGTAAATCGTATAGATTCGCAATATTGGGGAAATAAAAAGAGCCCGCATCTTGACTAGATGAGAGCTCTTTAAATGATGGCTATGCTAGGCGTTAAGCTAAATCACCTAAAAATTGATTTAACACCTCAGCCTGATTTTCATTTTCAGCGTAAGCCACAATGACATCCCCAGCTTCAATGACTGTATCCCCATGGGCATGAATCGAACTGCCGTGCCGATAGATTGATAAAATTAGGCAATATTGTGAACAGGGGAAATCACGCAAGGGACGGCGCACCATAGGAGCCTGAGGCGCGACTTCAATTTCCATAAACGATTCATTTTGGATGTTGCGCAATTTGAAGCGTTCTGTGCGTTGGGTTTCCATTGATTTGCGCATCAAGCCGATATCATAGGCCTTCAAAATGTCTTCACGCCGAATCATCCCCAGATATTCCTCATCTGGACTATCGGGATTGCGCTTAATAACCGGTAAACGACCAATCCCATAGGCATTAATGCGCCGGAGGGCCAAATAGATGGGATCATCGGGATATACCACATAATAATTGCGGGTTGTACCAAAATCCATCACGGTAGCGTCAAAGGATATCCCATCATTCTGCGCACGCTCAACATCGGTTAGGGTAACAATACCTTTTAAGTTGCCATTTTTGACAATGGGAAATCCATGATGATGGGAGGTATTGAGTTTGACAACCATCTCAATCAAGGTTGTATCGGGTAGCACGAGCTCATAATTATGCGACATGACATCGCCCACCGCGACTGATTGAAGGAGGTCAATATCTTGACCTCGCTCCAAGCGAATACCTTTGAGGGCTAATTTCAGCGTATAGATTGATTCGCCATGTAAAATATCAGCGAGCAAGGTACTGACCACCACACCAAGCATCAGAGGTACAATCAGCCGATAGTCATTCGACATTTCAAGAACTAGAATAATCGCCGTGATAGGTGCGCGTGCCGCCCCCGCAAACATGGCCGCCATCCCCACTAAAGCAAATGCACCGGGGTCAGACACAATACTTGGAAAGACATCATGGCCCAAATGCCCGACAAAACTTCCTAGCACTGCTCCTAAGAACAAGACAGGGGCTAAATCACCCCCGGAATTACCCGACCCCAAGGTGAACATGGTTGCCAAAGATTTTAGGAAAAATAGGGCTAATAAAGTTCCAACCGCTAAATCTACATTATCTGCAATTGAATCACCAATGAACTCAAGGCCTGACCCTAAAACTTCGGGCATGAAAATTGCAATCAAGCCTGTGATAAACATCCCGACAGCGGCTTTGACATAAATCGGTAAATTCCAGTGTTCAAAGTGATGTTCAGAAAAGTATAGTAACTTGATGAAGGCCACTGCGCCTAATGCACATAGAATACCGAGCAGTATATAAAATGGAACTTCCCATGGACTTCCTAGGGGATAGGCGGGTACCACAAAGGCGGGACTTTCGCCCAAAAATGGACGCGCGGCAATATTGGCACTGATTGCTGAAATAATAACAGCCTCAATATTACGTTTGGTGAAACGGCCTAAGATAAGCTCAACAGCAAACATACTCCCCGCAATAGGCGCATTAAACGCCGCTGAAAGACCTGCCGCCGCACCACTGGCCACGAGAACGCTGACATCCTCATCCGAGATTTTACCAATTTGGCCAAAAAAAGATCCGATTGCACCCCCAATAAGGACTACCGGACCTTCGCGCCCAACTGACCCACCTGCGCCAATTGTGATAGCAGAGGTAACAATTTTGAGCGGTGCCACCCGTTTCCGTAAACGACCCCGCCGTAATGCAACGGTTTCCATTGCCAAGGGGACCCCGCCGCCTTCGACTTCGTACGAGACATACCGCACAATCACACCAGTGATCACACCAGCCACAACCAAAATACCTAAACTAGCAGGAATTCCCCATGCATCACGGAATTCAGTGGCATAGTCAGTGATGACTTCAATCAGTTTAATAAAAATAACACTAGCTAGCCCAGTAACAATCCCAACAACAGCAGATAACAACAGGGGATAAATATCAAAACTTAGTGTAGATCGGTCAAACCATCTTTGGATAAAGGATGGTACAAAATTGGGCAGATGTATAGTTGATAACACGGATATTGCGAAGTCCTATTCAGTTGATCTATTTTGAACATTTTCGAGGCGAATGTCACACCAGCGGGTTCACAATGTACTCTTTGTTTAGGCATTCGTCAATTGTGGAGATATAAACCTAATACATTCATTTTATTTTAGAGGCTAGATTAGATGATAAATTGGTATGGAATGCGGGTTTAAACATGTGAGAGGAACAGGCTAGCAGGCTTGAATGTCACGTCCGACACTTAAGCCTGCTAGGGGTAAGAATATACAGAGATTGTTAATTAGTCGCCTGAAGCTGGAGCCAGATCACGCGGCGCTGAATGCGTTTGGGCTGTGTTATCATGTACTCGGGGGACCCCGCCCGGCCACCATGCCCACTTACCCAGTAGAAGGGTGATCGCGGGAACCAGCATGGTCCGCACCCCAAAAGTGTCAATCAAAACACCAACGGCGACAGCGAAACCCAATTCGGCTATTGCCAAAATTTCACCCGTCATCATTGCGGCAAAGGTTCCGGCTAGAATGACACCGGCGGAGGTGATAATGGGACCGGTGGCCACCACGGCTTCGTGGATGCCATCCTGAATACCCCGATGGCCCACTTCCTCTTTGACCCGACCAATCAGGAAAATGCTATAATCCACACCGAGGGCCACTAAGAACACGAAGGAGAAGACCGGGATAATAAAGGCTAGGCCATCCTCCGCACCCCAAAAGACTTGGAAAAACAGACTTGTTATTCCTAATGTAAATGTATAGCTTAACCCGACTGTCGCAATCAGATAGAGCGGCGCTATCACACTGCGCAACATCAGCAGGAGCACAATAAATATGCCTAAACTGACCAAACTAACGGTTAGTACCAAGTCTGATTCGAGCGTATCACGCAAATCCGCAATCATCACGGGCGGACCATCAATAACAGCGTCGCCGTCATTTTCATAGCGTCCCACCAGTGTGCGCATGGCGACGACCGTATCCAATGCTTCGGTGCTGTTGGGATCCTCCGCTAAAATAACAGTCATCCGATAACTTGTTCCATCTGTGGATACGTATTGATTGAGTAGTTGCGCGAGAAAATCTTCTTGCGAATCGCCGGATGAACTTGGCATCAAAGCGGATAATTCACTGAGATTAACATATGGATCTTCAATGGTTTCAAAGCGTGCCGCTAGTCCTTCAAATGCAGGACCTGCTTCATCTTGACGTTGCGCATAGGCCAGCATATTGCCAAATAATTCTTGAAGCGTGACCAGATTCGGATCATCTTTAATCGCAGGGTATTGGACTGCTAGATTATCGAGATAAATCTGCATGCCATTAAAAGCGGCCATTGCGCTTTCCAGATCGAGCGATTCCATATCTTGCCCAACCATCATCTGGGCAATGAGGCGCAATTGTGTGTCGGCGCGCAAGAGTTGGGTCATGTCACCTTGTTGTCCGGTCGGATTATTTAAACTGCGCACATCCGCGACCCCATCCATTGCCAACAGATCAGTTTCAAGTTGAGTCATTTCGGTCGTCATTGTGGCTGGGTCACGATCTGTGACAACAACAGTCAGCGGTGATAGATTACCCGGTCCCATTGTATCGGCCATGACTTCAAACCCTTGTTTGGCCTCAACATTATCGGGGAGATCGGACAGCATATTGAAATTCAAAGGCATATTCATGCCATAAATCGCGAGTGGCACCATCGCCAAGATCACCACAATGACCACTGTCCAAGGTCGACTTGCAACCAGATTGGATGTTTTGATATAAAATTCACCAGCTACCCTATGTTTAGCGGTTCCCGGCCAAAATGCCCATTTCCCTAAGATAGAGAGCGTGGCTGGTACAAATGTTAAGCCTGCGGCTAAAGCAATGATTACACCGAGGGCAAGCGCGGGTCCGGACGTATTGAATACCCCAAATTCGGCGAAGATCATGGTCGTGAAGCCTACAAAAATAGTGCCGGCACTGCTGGTGATGGTTTCCCCGACTTTATGAATGGTCCGCGCCGTCGATTCGTTGGTACTAATATGATCGGCCATTTCTTCCCGGAAACGACTAATCAGGAATAGACAGTAATCGGTACCTGCGCCATAGATGATCACAATGAGCAGAATATCCGCGTAATTGGAAACTGCAATCCCGCTGTCAGCTAAAAGGGCGACAATTCCGCGTGTGATGAGGTAGGTTATGGTTACGGCAGTTAACGGTATAACAGGGCTAACGGGGGAACGATAAATGATCAGAAGCAAGACGATAACCAGAATAACCGTGACAATAAGGGTCCGATCAACGGTAGAAATTGCCGCTTCCGCAAAGGCTGAATTAATGGCTTGGGAGCCTGTCAGATAGACATGGACATCGTCGGGTTGGCGTTCATCTATCCAATTCTCAATAGGCTCAACAACAGTTTTATCAATTTGAAGATCACCTTCAGCCAGATTCACGGGAAGCATAGCGACCTGATTATTCTCGCTGATGGTCATATTGGCGACTTCAGGCGAGCTTACGGGTGAGGTTACCCCTGTCACACGGTCGGGTGCATCATCACTCACCAGCCATGAAGAGAGTTCTGCAATAAACTTCCCTGCATCAGTATCGGCTTGTTCAGCAAATGTTGATGCGGATTGATTGAGAATACCCTCATCGGAAGTGGATTCAATCACAATCACAATACCCGCGTCATCCGAAGAGTCGGGGAATGCGGCTTGATGAACGTCGACTGCGCGATTAAATGGTGAATCTTCAGGTAGCATCGTTGCTTGGTCAGAAGTTGCTACATCAGATAAGTTCGGCGCAACCAATGTGAGAATCACCACAGCGGCAATCCAAACGACGACGATCAAATAGCGCCAGCGCACCGCAAATTCACCAATTCGTTGAAAAATCATGCAGATTTCTCCTTATATTTCAAATACTTATTTGTCCAATAGATAGTGTTACTGTATAATTTAACTATAAACAACACGGTGTTGGGAAACAACCATCAGTGTCGGAAAAACTGATGATTATCCAACACAAAAAAATAATAGTGTTGGTTTATTGTTCAAATGAGATAAAAAATGGAGATACTGTATGACAGAAGAAAAACTAGATCGGAGAGTTAAGTACACGAAAAATGTGTTGAAAGAAACGTTGATTGAGCTGATGGCCAAGCATCATATCTCAAAAATATCAGTCAAAAAAATATGCGAAATTGCGGATATTAATCGCAGTACCTTTTATGCTCATTACGATAATCAATATGATTTATTAAACCAGATTGAACGCGAAACCATTCAAGATATTCATGCCTTTATTGCGAAGGAGACCTCGCAACAAGACTCCCTGCACACCATGTTATATTTAATTCTCGAATATGCCGCCCAAAATGCTGAATTATTGCGCATCTTGCTCAATGAAAGAAGCGACTCTTCCTTGCGCAAGGAAATTATTCGAATGGTTCAGGAAATGGGACTGGTAGAAAGTCGCATTACTTATAAATTAGATCAGCAACTCATAGAATATATCCTGTTATTTTCAATCAATGGCTGTTTAAGCATTTTGATCAGTTGGATTGAAAATGGGATGGTCGAAACTGTTGATGAATTGGCTGATCTTCTTTTCAAATTAACCAATTTAGGCATTAGCGGCTATCAAATCAGAACTTAGTTTGAATGTCTCGTACAACAATTGACGCAAATAATATTTTTGACGTCCAACGTAAGTCTGCCCCTGCTAAGTCCGTCAGTTTACTGTTCTGCGGTACACAGTTAGGGAGTTATGATGTCACAAAATAAACAAATTCTGGCGATATCAGGGAGCACACGTCAGAAATCAAGTAATCTTGCCATTCTGCAAATTTTAGCTGATCAATATTTAACTGATTACGATGTCCAGATTTATGATGGACTGGTGAACCTACCTCATTTTAATCCTGATTTAGACAAGGGAAATCCTCCTTCAGAAATCGTTGCGTGGCGCGAACTTATCACGCAAGCTGACGGGGTCATTATCTGCACGCCAGAATATGTTTTCTCGTTACCCGGCACATTGAAAAATGCTCTCGACTGGACAGTCTCCACGATGGTTTTTGCGGACGAGCCTACGGCTATTATCACGGCGGCCATGTCCGGTGAAAAAGCTCACGAATCGTTACGGCTAGTAATGAAAACAATTGGTGCATCTACGCCGGATGATATTCAATTGCTTATTCAAGCGGCTAAGGGAAAGTTTAATGCCGATGGTGAATTAATTAATGAAGCAAC
>JBNLCD010000078.1:0-14140 GCA_050303635.1 Anaerolineae bacterium | reverse complement strand
GCCACCTGCCTCAATGAACTCGGTCATATTTATTTGGAGATGGATAATGAATATGCCGCGCCTTTCTTCTTACGCGCATTGACGGTGGCTTATTCAATAAAAGTTAACCCCCTGATATTAAATAGCCTACTTGGTTTTGCTGAGTTAGCATGGCGTTCAAAAAACTTTCATGAGGCCGCTGAACTCATTGGATTTATCCAACATCAGGACTTCAGTGACGATAAGATGCAAAAAATGACTCAGCAACTTTTAGCTAAACTGGAAACAGATATATCGCACGAAAATTTAGAAGCGTCATTAGATTCTGGCGCAACTTTGTTGTTAGATGAAATCGTGGAATCTATATTGCGCGAAAATTGATGAGCAACGCTGGTATGAAATATGGATCGGCCAATCGGTCAGCCACGGTTTGGTTACTGAGTGGCGATATAACCATTACAGAATAACGATCTAAAGAATCAAAAAGCCTCGCCATGTGCGAGGTTTTGCTTTGTGGCTGAAATCGGTTATTCACTATGAGGGTTGTCGTTTTAGGGTTGGCAGAATGAATTGTCATTGTAGATGCGAAAAGTGAAGGTGATACTTCCGCCGGATACAGTATCAATGCGCATGACGCCTCGATTACCTTCAGCAGTCAAAATACCAAGAACTGTGTTCGGCTGAGGATTTGCAATGGACGGCGCTATGGCTACGGTTGAAACTTGATCATAATGAACCATATCGTATGTTTCATTGATAAATGCGCCAAGTTTTCCGGTATTGAGCATGGTTAAGGTTGTGCCGTCCCACGTAAGATCAGCGGTCCCACCAAATAAATCAACTTCTAAGCCCGCACTGAGATTCAAAGTGGATTGAATATGCGACGGTTTATCCACTTTAAAGGCCATTGTAAACTCATTGTTGCCTTCACCCGCACCTTCAACCACTTCACCATTTAGATCAACAACATAAGCTAACGAGGGAACATAGGCAGTATAGCCAATCGTTTGCGTAAGGCCGGCAGTTGTACTTGCGCCCGTGGCCAAACCACCTAAGTTTGTGGCCGTAAATGTTGATGAATCGCTAGGAATAAATGTGCTGGCTACGGCAAATGAGCCGGCATCGGCACCGCCTTGATTGGTTATATTTACAGTCGCCGTAAAAGGGCAACCCGGTTCAACTTGAATAGGTGAATAACTAATGGCTGTAATGACTAAATCAGCATCGGTCGGCGCGGGAACATTTGTCGCAACCGGAGCCGACGTTGGCGTTGATGGAGCAGGAATAATAGGCAAGGCGGCGACTTGGCCACCGGGATCAAAAATAGAAATAAATTCAGCAGAAACCCAGCCTAAACGGCCATCTTTTTGAATTAAGTACCATGTATAAGAGCCATTATGTCCCGCAATCGGAACTTGCTCGTTTTCATCTAATTTCATAATAATATCATAGACTGTGTCCGGACCCGTTCTAACATTGAGGCGCGGCACTAGAATTAGGGCGGTTAAAACACTGGGAGTGGGGGTTCCCGCCACGGAGGCGGGAACATCTGTCGGTAAAACGGTAGCAGTGGGATTAGTCGTATTGGAAATAACCCCACTTACCTCAATCGGTTCAACAATCGAGCCATCACGGAGAACACCATTATCATAAATGGCTAAACGGTTGGTACCGCCGTGACCTGTTAATTCATAAATATAGGCTGTCATGGTGATGTTGTTATCATCGTAGCCAGCGGTATTGAGTGGACCCCGTACTAAATTGAAATTACTCAATTCAGATAGACCACGTTGAACTTCATCACCGGTCCGAGCGTAATTTTGCAAAACGCGATCAAGGCCCCAGAAGGTATCATAGCCAGCCACGCCATGCGCAGTTGGAACGGTTCCATAGCGTTCAACAAATTGGGCCACAAAAGTACTACTGGTAGTTGTACGCGCGCCAAAAGTCCATGAATCAATACCAATGATGCCGCCAACTAGCTCAGCATTGTCACTGATGTCACCAAAAGCCTCATACGCATTGTAGACAACGAGCTTGCCACGCCAATTCCGGCCACGCAGTGAATCCAGCATATTCAGGGCAATATCTTCGCCCCCAAACATCACAATTGCGTCGGGATTGTCTGACAAAATCACGGAAGTTTGGGTTTCTAAAGTTGCAACTTCATCACCTTCGATGGTACGGGAGGGAGTGATGCCGTGCACTAATTCCAAGGTGGTCCGGAAATTAGAGGCTTGTTGGAGGTTTTCGTCCCCTTCTTGGACCAAAAAGATTCTGTCATAATCCAGAACATTAACGAGGTAATTGGCTAGGGCCGTCCCATAGACATTATCGGGGGCAATAGCACGGAAGATATTATTATTGACATCACCTGTAAATAATTCATCTGCAGTTGATGATGTAATAATCGGAACCGGTGCGGCAGACAGTTCTGCGGCACTCGCCAGCGTAATGGTTTCATCGGTCGGGCCAAAAATAGCTACCACTTGTTGAAGTGTTAAATCGTTGATAGCGCCCCGGACATCTTCGGCGGAAGCGACCTCAGCATATACAACTTGATAGGTATATTCACGATTATCAAAAGCAATGGTGCCACCACTGTCATTGATTTGTTGGATAGCTAATTCGATGCCTTGCGCAAATTCTTCAGCAGGCGAACCCAAATAGCCAATTCTGAAAATAGCTTGGGATTGAGCTTGCGCGCTGACAGACGATGGGGCAGAAATGCCAAAGCTGAGCACCATGCTCAACAAAAGTACGAGCCCTATGGTCAAACGAAAAGTTTTCTGCATGGAAAGTCCTTTCCATTTCTCACAAAATACACAATCTTAGGATAACATTTGTTGCGGGAATTTGCCTGTTGTTTTACCTGCGACGTTAGAGTGTTAATGCAAAGGCCCGATCTCGCCACATTGCCTAATGAACTGTTTTTTGATACGAAACCTTAAGTGACAAATTCACGATTATCGGTATGTTTCTCCCAATCACCGGAAGCTAAGATATCTTGGATTGTCTCGACAACCTGATGGACTTCAGCATCACTATTGTAAAAATGTGGCGACACACGAATCCCACCTTGGGGGCGATAATCGACCACAAATTCACGGGCGATGAGTTCACGAGAAATTTCATAAGCATGCGGCGGATTGAAGGTAACGGTTCCGCCCCGTTCTTGTGGATTAACGGGTGTATTCAGATCAAAGCCTGCTTGTTCGGCCAAATCAACGAGTAAAGCTGTTTGCCGCATGGATTTCTCACGAATATTTTCCACACCAACCTCGGCAATAATATCAATGCCGGGTTGGATAGCATAAAGCGAGGGGATAGCGGGTGTACCGTTCAGAAAGCGAAAGGCATCATCGCGAAAATCAAGGTCATCCACTTCAAAGCCAAAGGGACGTTGGTGCGCCATCCAGCCTGTTAAACCGGGTTTCATTGATTTGAGATAATCATCACGCGCATACAGAAATACCCCACCGGGACCGCCACACATCCACTTGAGAACGCCGCCCAAGTAGAAATCAACATTGAGTTCAGTGACGTTAAAGGGCACGATTCCACAGGCGTGATAACCGTCTAGAATCACTTTCGCACCAACTGCATGGGCTTTTTCGATGATGGGTTTAACATCCAAGATATAGGCACTACGGAACAAGACGTGACTAATCGGAACCAGCAAGGTTCGTTCATCAATGGCATCCACAATACGTTGCACATCAAGCCCAATGCCATCTTCCTTGAGGGGTACCATTTCAAATTCAATATGCGGCGGGACCATACCCCGTAAAACGTAGTAGACCGACGGGAAAATTCCGGCTTCGATTACAATTTTGTTGCGGTCGCCTGAATAATCGAAACCACTGAGTAAAATACCTTGCGCGATAGATACGTTTTGGTGAATAGAGACGGCATTAGGTGGTGCTCCGATGATTTGAGCAATTTTGTTGCCGACTGATATATTTAAATCCCACCAACCTTCGCCCCATGCCCGCACACCACGGCTGGCCCAAGTATCTCCATATTCACGCATTTTGTCATAGACAGCCCGTGGCATCGCTCCTAAAGAATTACTCGCTAAATAAGTTGTTTCTTCTAAAATGGGGAATTCTTTGCGCCATGCTAACAGGGGATCAGAACTTGTCATTAAACTTTTACTCCTCGCCAATTTAAATGAATTATTGGGCAGTCTGTAGAGTCTATGTTATAACACAGAGGGTATATTTCGCCGAGCTAGGGTTTGCCGCTGATGCTAAACTAAAACATTAATTTTTCTAAATTCGTTGAAATACATGCAACCCTTTTTTCGAATTCTGTGCGACACAATCAGCAGGAAGCACAAATAGCTATCAATGAAAGGTAAATAACATGCATCCTGATCGTTTTTCTAAACGTGATATGACCGTAGCTGTAATAACATTAATCATTGGCCTTGTGGCAGGGATGTTTTTGGCAGAACCATTTGGTTTAGCTGGTACCGCAGGGGATAGTGATACTGGAAGCAATACAGAAGCACGCCGCGATGATACACGCGTGCTGTATCAACTTGATATTGAAACCGTCGAAACTTGGTTGCTCGAAGATGTTGATCCTGAATCAGAAGAATATGCTGAGTGGAGCGCCATTTTAGAACAAATGAAGAACTATGTCGAAGACGATTTGACAGTTGTATTTCCCAGACAAGAAGATGGCCCGTCTGACAATATCTTAGGCGTTATCTACGAACAAATCTCTGGTGAAGCAGTTGAAAATGCAGATGAACTCACCGCAAATACCGATGAATTAGCCGTAATTATTGGCTCATGGGAAGATCCCTATGAATTCGAAGGTGCATCCCTCCAATTCTACTTGAAGGTTCCGGAAGACATGGCTGATAACTTGCCCAAAGAATGGAACGAATTCAAAGTTGACAAGCCCTTGGAAACCACCATTTTCTGGACAAATCTGCGCGGTTTGCCCGCACTAGAATCGTAATTTCCTTCATATAAATCACTCCTTCCGAAAGCGGCTATCTAATGAAGATAGCCGTTTTTTATTTTGGCAACCTCACCAAATACCCCTGAAAAATATTGCCAAAAATGACTACCAGTGTTATACCCAGAGAGTATTTTTTAACCCCATAAACTTTAGCCCTGTTGTGGGCTCTTTTTAAAATTTTTAGGAGGTTTTACATGTCCCATAGACCACAGCCATTCTTGTCGAAATCGACAGGGGTGTTGCTGGTTGTTGTTTTTATCTTGATGGCACTGGGCTCTTTTCCCCAAGCGATTCCTTCTGCGATAGCACAATCAGATGGTGAACCGACAGGTGTCGTCTTAATTGGGAGCCTTGCCGAAGCGTTAGGTTGTGGAGCAGATGACCCCGTCTGTGCAAGCGCCGCGCTGACTTTTGATGATCAAGATTTGGTCTGGCAAGGTACATTTGATATTCCGGCTGGGGAATATACGTACCAAGCGGCTCTTAATGGTAGTTCAGATGAAATTGTTCCCACTGAACCAATTACCCTCACCCTAGGCGAAGATACGTCAGTCAAGTTTTTCTATGATCATCGCGTGGGTTGGCTGGCAGATAATATTGGTTTTCTTTGGGCAAATCTACCGGGTACGCTCCAAGGTGCCTTAGGGTGTCCGGGGGATTGGGCACCGGATTGTTTACGGACGTTGCTTACCGATGTTGACGGCGATGGTCTCTATAGTTTTGAGACAACTGAACTCCCTGCTGGCGATTATGAAGTCAAAGTTGCCTATGGCGAAACGTGGGATGTCAATTATGGTGAAGCCGGGGAAAGCTATGGCCCGAACATTCTCTTTACCGTAGAAAATGATGGTACCCTCACAAGCTTTACATATGATCCAGAAACCTTCTTGCTCACAATTGATTTTAGTGAAGGTTCAGTCGCCGCTCCGGTGGTCGATACATCAGCCCCCGCAACAGACGAACCAACCAGTGTTGTTTTGGTGGGAAGTGTCGCTGAAGCTTTGGGTTGCGATGCCGATGACGCAAGTTGTGATGCCGCCGCATTGACCTATGACGAGCAAGATTTGGTTTGGCAGAGCGAATTTGATCTCCCTGAAGGTGAATACACCTATCAAGTTGCCCTCAATGGCAGTTTAGATGAATTAGTACGTGCCGAACCGATTACGCTTAATCTTGATGCAAATGGCACTGTTAAATTTATCTACGATCATCGCGTAGGTTGGTTAGCTGATAATAACGGTTTTATTCTCGCCAACTTACCAGGTACATTGCAAAGTAGATTAGGGTGTCCGGGGGATTGGGCCCCTGATTGTTTGCGCACGTTGTTGACAGATGTTGATGGCGATGGTATTTATACCTTCGCAACGGCAGGCCTTACGGCGGGTGACTATGAAGTTAAAGTTGCTTATGATGAATCATGGACCGAAAACTATGGTAGTGATAATGCCCAAGATGGCCCCAATATCGTTTTCACCGTCGACAGTGATGGTCAACTGGTTAATTTCAGTTATGACCCCACAAGCCATCAATTAACTATTGAAATGGGTGCTGTCGCTGGGAGTGGTGGTGATGAAGCTCCGACAATGGAACCACCCGGTCCGACCGAAGATGAACCAACTAGCGTTGTTTTGCTTGGTGGCGTAGCCGAAGCATTGGGTTGCGAAGCTGATGATGTGACCTGTGAAGCCGCCGCGTTGACTTTTGATGAACAAGATTTAGTCTGGCAAGGCGTTTTTGACCTGACCGCTGGCGATTACACGTATCAAGCCGCTCTTAATGGCAGTTTAGATAGTGTCGTTCGTGAAGAACCACTCACTTTGACTTTAGCTGAAGATACTTCAGTCAAATTTGTCTATGATCATCGGGTAGGCTGGTTGGCTGATAATGTTAATTTCATTCTGGCAACCTTACCCGGCACCTTACAATCACCCTTGGGTTGTCCACCGGAAAACGGCAACGAAGGCAGTTGGCAACCAGACTGTTTACGCTCTCTTTTGACTGATGTAGACGGTGATGGAACGTACAGCTTCTTCACCAATAACTTGCCTGAAGGCAATTATGAAGTCAAAGTGGCCTATGATGAAACATGGGATGTCAATTATGGCGCAGATGGTGCCCAAGATGGTGGCAATCTTCCATTCAGTGTCATTCGTGACGGGGCAGATGTATTGTTCCTCTACAATCCGGAGACTCATATTTTGTCCATTCAAACTGAACGTGAAGCTGAAGGTAATTTAGGACAGGCGCAAGCCCACTGGGTATTTGAAGATACGCTGGTGTGGGGTGTTCAACCGCAAGCCAATGTCGTCTATCGTTTACACTGGAGCCCAACAGGTGAAATTAAACTGTCGGGTGGTGAAATTGTTGGCGGCGATTCCATTGAATTGACGTACAACGGCGATAGTCTGAATGAACGCTATCTGGAACTCCATCCGCAACTGGGCAATAAGTCCGTCTTTGCGATCAGTGAAGCTGATTTGCCATTGGTTCCTGAAATTCTGAAGAGCCAAATCGCCATTTCGATGAGCGATCCTACGACTGGGCAAGTCTTGAATGCTACAAGTATTCAAATTCCCTACGTCCTTGATGATTTGTACTACTATGAAGGTGATTTGGGGACAATCTGGGAAGATGGCGTGCCGACTGTTAAGGTATGGGCACCGACCGCCCAAAATGTCAAATTCCATCTCTTTGCGGATGAAAATCCGGATACCGAAAGTACGGTCATGGATATGAATTATGATGTCGCAACGGGTGTTTGGTCGATTACTGGTGAAGCCGATTGGAAGTATCAATACTATCTATTTGAAGTTGATGTTTGGGCTCCGTCAACAGGCGCTGTTGAAAAGAATATCGTCACTGATCCCTATTCATTCAGTCTCTCGCTAAACAGCCAACGTAGTCAATTGGTTGATTTGGCTGATCCTGAATTGATGCCGGAAGGTTGGCTGGATTACACCAAGCCTGATCTCGCCGCACCAGAAGACATCGTGCTCTACGAATTGCATGTTCGTGATTTCAGTATTTACGATGAATCGGTGCCAGAAGAACATCGTGGTAAATTCTTGGCTTTCACAGATACTGAATCCAATGGAATGCAACACTTGAGCGATTTAGCTGAAGCCGGCTTGACGCATGTCCACTTACTTCCGTTGTTTGATATTGCAACCATTAATGAAGATGCGAGCAGTTATCAAGATATTCCTCGCGAAGAATTAGCCCAATATGGTCCGGCTGATGAAACGCAACAAGAACTGATTAACGAAAGTCGGGATGCGGATGCCTTTAACTGGGGCTATGATCCGTTCCACTACACCGTTCCTGAAGGCAGTTACTCAACTGATCCGAATGGTGCAACCCGCATTATTGAATTCCGTTCGGCGGTCATGTCCTTGAATGAAACAGGTTTACGTGTGGTCATGGATGTGGTTTATAACCACACGAACTCCGCTGGCCAAGGCGACTATTCCGTTTTGGATAAGATTGTGCCCGGTTACTATCATCGTTTGAGTGCACGTGGTCAAGTTGAAACCAGTACTTGCTGTTCAAACACGGCAACGGAACATCTGATGATGGAAAAACTGATGATTGATTCTGTTGAAACGTGGGCAATCGCGTATAAAGTTGATGGTTTCCGTTTTGACTTAATGGGTCATCATATGGTGCAAAATATGGCTAATCTCCGCGCTGAACTCGATACGCTCACCTTAGAAGAAGATGGTGTGGATGGTACGCAGATCTATGTCTATGGCGAAGGCTGGAACTTCGGCGAAGTTCAAGATGGCGCGCAAGGCCCGAATGCAACGCAACTTAATGTCGGTGGTTTAGGCATTGGTACTTTCAATGACCGGATTCGGGATGCGGCACGCGGTGGTAATCCATTTGGTGATTATCAAGTTCAAGGTTTTATCACCGGACTTTATACCAATCCAAACGGCATTACACCCGGTTCGGAAGAAGAACAACTGTTGCGCCTGTATCTGTTCAGTGACCAAATTCGGATTGGCTTAGCGGGTAATCTCCGTGATTACACCTTCATCAATGCCGACGGCAACGAAGTTACCGGGGCGGACATCAGTTACAATGGTGCACCAACTGGTTATACCCTCGATCCGCAAGAACATATTGTGTATGTTTCAGCGCATGACAACGAAACGTTGTGGGATGCGGTTCAATATAAGGCCCCTGCCGATGCGGATATAGCCACACGCGTTCGGATGCAAAATCTCGGCATTAGCTTGGTCACCTTGAGTCAAGGTGTGCCATTCTTGCATGCGGGCGTTGATATGCTTCGCTCGAAGAGTTTCGATAAGAATAGCTACAATTCTGGCGATTGGTTCAATGCGCTTGATTTCACCTACAATGACAATAATTGGGGACATGGTTTACCCCTTGCCGGCGATAATCGTCAACAATGGGAAATCCAAGAGCCGTTGCTCTCTAATCCTGATTTAGCTGTTACCCAAGAAGATATTCTGTTTGCGGCCGCGCATACGCAAGAAATGTTACGTATCCGCAAGAGTTCAGGTCTGTTCCGCTTGCAAACGGCAGATGATATTCAAAATTCTGTTCGTTTCTTGAATACTGGTCCTGAGCAAATGCCGGGTGTGATCGTCATGGAAATCACCAATACCGTTGGTCTTACAGATGACTATCAACGCATTGTAGTTGTTTTCAACAGTCAACCTGATACGATTGATTTCACGGCTGAAGATTATGTTGGCTTGGCAATGGAACTCCACCCGATTCAACAAGAATCTGTGGATCCAATTGTCCAAACATCCACCTTTGCCGATGGAACATTCAGCGTTCCGGGTTACACAACCGCAGTGTTTGTCATGGAATAGTTTAAAATCGTAACACCTATAAGAAAGAGGCATGGCAAAGAGCTATGTCTCTTTTTTTGTTGAAATATTGTTAGCATGTCAAAGTTCAATGCCATGAAGTTAGTAATATATAAGGAAATAAAGTACTTTAATTAGGTGGGTGATCAAGTACAATAGATTAAATTGTAATAGGTAAATAACTGGTGTTTGATGGAACATAATTTCCCTCCAAAGTTTAGTGACTGGCCTCAAGATGCGCGCGAAGCCTATTTAGACCTTCATGATCAAAATCTTCGCTTACAGGAAATATTTGATGCGGTGAATATTGAACAGTTGATAGATACATCAACCGAAATTCATGCCACCGATACCCCAAATATTGCGATCAGCCGATTTCAATCAAGACTCAATAACGAAAAGCGACTACAGGGATTGGTCATGCAGAATATGCGGGAATGCATTGTCCAGATTAACTTGGAACAATGCGTTGAATATGCTAACCCTGCATTTTGTAATTTAATCCAACAGTCTTTCAGTGATATTGTAGGACAATCATTAACATCAATTTGGAATGTTGAAATTGACGCAGATACCCATGAACTTAGTTTTCAAAAGCCATCTGGCGAGGTTGTTTGGCTAAGTATCAGTATGTCTGAATTAGGACAAAGTGGGACGGTTTATGTCTTCACAGATATTACGCGGCGCAAACAAGCCGAAGCTGAAACCTTACGATTAAAAGAACACTATCAGATGCTTCTGGAAGCAGTTTCTGATTATTCCTATATGATGCGTATCGGTGAAGATGAAACCCTTCACATGGACTGGATGGGTGGCACGCCTGAAGCTGTGATTGGGTATACCAAGGAAGAATTTCAGGCGGGTTCTATCTATAATTTTGCGGTAGATGTGACAGATCCTGGTTATCGAGCGCTTATGGAACAGTCGTATCTTGATCTGCTGGAAAACAAAAGAACATTTATCGAAACGATAGTTCGCCATAAGAATGGGGCGCATGTTTGGTTAAGTATTATCCGGCAACCTATCTGGGATTCTAATCAGCAACGGGTGGTTGGCTATTATGGAGCAATTACGGATATCTCGCGATTCAAACAAGCGCAAGAAGCTTTGCGTGAACAAGAAAGTCTGAAACAGGCACTCTACCAAGAAAGAGAGTTAAAACAGCTCCGCAATCATTATTTATCGACGATTGCTCATGATTTTCGAACACCGCTAACCGCAATCAGTTTAGCTAATCAAAGTTTACAGCGTTATGACGATGAATTATCAGTTGCTGACCAAGACAAATACTTAAACCGCATTGATATCTCGGTCCAATATCTCACAAAGATGATTGATGAGGTTACTTTGGTTCTGCGGGCCGAAGAGGGTAATTTTGAGTTTAAGCCGATTTTGGTTAATCCTCAAGAATTTTGTGCTGATTTGCTTCATGATTTTGCAACTATCTCTCCACATGAACAAATCATTTTATTTTCCGTAGTGGGTCCTATCGTTGATAGTCATCTAGACAAAGATGTACTCAACCATATCTTGTTGAACTTGTTGTCAAATGCCATCAAATATTCTCCGCCAAATAGCACAATTGTGTTTAATTTGTCACAAGATTTAGAGAATACTCAATTTGAAATTATTGATAAAGGTATTGGTATTCCTCAAGAAGAACAACACCTGCTTTTTGAGCCATTCCATCGGGCACCCAATGCTAATTTTGTCAATGGCACTGGGTTAGGGCTATCCATTGTGAAGCGGATGGTGGCCTTGCATCACGGTACGATTGAATTTGAAAGTGAAGTCAATCACGGCACAAAATTTGTTGTAAGCATTCCAATTGATCTATAAATTTAGACTGTCTCCAATTGTTTGCAACTGGAGACAGCTCTAGGCAAATTTAGGCAAGCGTGCCACCCAATAAGCTATAAACACCTGTAACGGCTAAACCAAATACGATGTGACCAACGAGACCTGCAATAAAACCAACAAACCCCAATGATTTGAGCATATAAGGTCCGGTTTCTGCAACAGTACCCGCTTTCATCCCCGCATGAACAAGTGGTGCTAATCCAAACATCCAGCCGACAACCAGCCAATGCACGGTACCTAATACTAGCCCTAATATCCATAAGTTAGCTTCTACTTCGCGGAAGACGATAGCATAACCAATCGCAAAAACTACGCCCATCAACCAATGCGCAATATAGCCAACGAGATTAGCGTGGTCAGCACTTAAGACAAAGCCTAAAATGCCATGGGCATCCACAGCAGGCAGTTTAAGTTGGCGGCCAAAAAGCATCAAACCTGTCATCAATGTTGTCCCGACTACTCCACCAATTGCGGCAATTACGAAATCATTCAACACAGTTACTTCTCCTTTAGACAATGCAAATCAAAATAGAAAATATTTTACATACAAACCAGTTGGTATGTAAAATTTCGAAAAAAATTTACGACCTAAATATCATTTGAATATGTGTGTTTAAAACAGCGAGTTGTTGCGTAATAATTTTCGGATTTTGACGTGCTAACGCCAAGACAATTGCCCCTTCTAACACCACAACAATATGATCAGCCAAGTGGTCTACATCGACATCTATGTTAGGCCTCGCGCTTTTCAGTTCCTCAAGAATAGGAATAACCTGTGCGGTCCACTCGTCAAATAAGCTTGCGACAAGTTCTTGCATAGTAGGATTAACAGTCGCCAATTCTTGGCTAAAAATCCCTGCTAAACAGCTATAGCCTTTGGGATCATTGATAAAGACATGGCCAATTGTATCCAAAAATCCAGCGAGTTTTTGTTGAGGAGTCAGAGCCTCTGACCAATCGCTATCCGCAAATTGTCTCTGGCGTGTTTGCCAATAATCCTGCAACACACTGACGCCTAAGTCTTCTTTGGTCTTGAAATAATAGAAAAATGCACCTTTGGTCACTTCCGCAATATTACAGATTTCTTCAACCGTTGTGGCGTTATAACCCTTGGTCATGATCTGTTCTTTAGCAATATCAAGCAATTTTTGCTTGGTTGAACTTCCGCGCGGTGACATTATTTTTCTCCTTATACCAACCAGTTGGTATAATATTATTTTAAACTATATTTGTCAAGTCAATATAGGTAAAAGATGCCAATGGATTAGTAACTAAACTGGTTGATTGGGTCTTCGCGACCTTGTTCAGCGCGACGAGCTTCTTCCGTTTTGTGGACCGCATAGCCTTGATATTCTTGACCTTGATAGCCAATAAATGTCCAACCACTTAAGACCATCGCTGGGGCGTTGATATCCGATGCGCACACATGACAGGTGATAGGCATCCACTCGCCATTGTAGCGTCGTGAAAAATGGAGGTGGGTAGCGTTTGAAAAGCCACCTTCGCAGGATGGGTGTCCTAACAAATCACCTGCTTTGACCCGTGTCCCTGTCGGAATCACGCCGTTGGAAGAAATATGCAGATAGACAGCATTCCAACCCGTATGTTCGTTGCCGTCCCCATCTAAATCGAGCACCACATAACCTTGTCCACTTCGGGCAATAATACCATCCGCTACCGCGGCGACCCAGTCTTCAGAAATATAGCAATAGCCTTGTGCATTGAGTACTTCTTCACGGGGTTCTGGGGGGGCAAAATCAATGGCTGACCACGCACTTCCGGCATTATAACCACCATGTGGCCCACCAGTGAAATACCATGTTTGACCAGACGGAAAAGGCAAGTTCATGTTGGGTTGGGCTAAATTAGCCGGAACAATCGGCTCGTAGGCATTGGGAAATGGATCACCAAACAATGTTAAATAGGTCTGAAAAAACCCGAATTCACTGGTATTGAATGCCCATTGGCTAGGGTTGTTGATCTGCGCGAAAAAGTATTGAACAGCCACGGTACCTGCATTTAAATCAGGGGCAAATGTTAGAGGCGTGCCATCACTATAGGCAGTGGTGGTTAATCCGCGATAGCGCCAGCCATAATAGCCAGTATTGAGCCAATTGGCTGTCCGTAGTAATTGACCATAGAGGGTTGGAATATCAGCACTGAAAATACCATAAGGATAAGTAATTGCTTCTTGCGATGGATCTGGATTGGTAATCCAACCACTTTGATATTCAAGCAACGCTAGAAGGAGCCGGGGGTTAATACTGTAATCAAGCGCTACTTTGTTAATCAGTTCGACACCAGACCAATATTCATCGGATTCGAAAAGTTCTGAATAGGCATATAAGAAGCCCGTGCGACCTTTGGTAAAACTAGCAATATTAAAATTAGCCGCAGAAGGACCATATACCAATTCACTATCTGGAATAGCTTTAAAACCACTCACAGGGGTTGGTGTTGTCACAACTTCGGGAATAATT
>JBNLCD010000077.1:0-14203 GCA_050303635.1 Anaerolineae bacterium | reverse complement strand
AGTTCGTGATGAACATTTTGCCTTCATCCAAATGCTACACGATACGACTTATGATCTTAGTCAAACCCTGCAACTCGATGAAATTTTATACAGAATTTTACATCGTGTTGCCTACGTTCTGCCGGATATATCAACGAATGTGATGCTTCTGCGCCGACATGTCGCCCGAGTGGCGCACACAGTGGACACATTTCCCAACCTATCCATTAAATGGATGCAAGACCAGTTGGTCAAAATAAGCGATGTCTCACCGTTGTACAGCATTGTCAAAACTCGACAGGCTGTGTATATCGATGATGTCCAACCTGCCGATATTTGGCCTCAGCCCAGTGATGTGGGTGATATTAAATCCTATTTAGGAATACCCATTCACACGAATGAACGGATGATTGGGATTATCAATATTTATAGTCCCATCGTGGGGGCATTTGATGACAAGCAAATCCATATAATCCAAGCGATGGCAGATGAAGCAGTTCTACTGATACTCAATGCTCAACTCTATGAAGCGGAAATGAAACAACGCATCTTAGCGCAAATTTTTCAAGAAATTGTCCACAATTTAGGCGAAAACTCATCTATTCAGCACACTCTTAACCAAGCGCTCAATAATCTCAATCATCTTATTGATTATTATGATGTAGCCACTATTTTGTTAGTCCAAAACGATAACTTATTGGTATCCGGCTGGCATAAGTCTGACAAAGCAAAATCTGATTTACAAGTCACCTATGCTTTTCCTAAGAAGGAAAGTGCTTATGGTAAGGTTTTGAATGGCCAAGCTTTGATTTTGGATGATGTTCAAAACAGTGAAGATTGGGTCGATGTTCTTAACTTAGATTTTCCGGTCAGTGGCTGGATAGGGGTACCCATTATCATTGCGGATGTCGTAATCGGCTTGCTGTCGATTAGTAGTCGCCAGCCATATGCCTATAGCATTGATGATATCAGTACGATTATTAGTTTTAGTCAACAAATTTCCTTGGCAATTGAAAATACCTACATTTATCGTGATCTAGCTGATAGCCAGAGTAATTTGAAGATCACGCAAAATCATCTCTATCGACTGATGCGTTTATCCACAGCTACTGAAATTATCCAAAGCTTGACACATCAAATTAACAATCCGCTGATGGTGATTATGGCCCATGTCCATCTGCTCATGAAACGCATTGAGCCCGATACGCCTATGTACCGTTCCTGTGAACTGATTCGATCAGCCACTGAACGCGTCGGGACGACCATTCAAGATTTGAAAGATTTTGCTCATCCAGCTTCCTATCTGCTCGAAGACTTGAATATTAATGCCTCTATCCAATTTGCAGTTGATCTTTTACAGCATCAACTGAAGCGGACTATCCAAATTGAAGTAAATCTCGCCGCTGATTTACCAGCTATTGAAGGCAGTCGCCAACATCTTGAAGATGTGTGGATCAATTTGTTAATGAATGCCAAAGAAGCGCTTGTCAACAGACCCGAACCACGCATTACTATAGAGACAGCTTACAAGGCTGAACAAGAATATATTGAGATCTTATTCATGGATAACGGCGCTGGAATTTCATCCGAAAACATCGAAAATATTTTTACTCCACTTTTTACTACCAAACAATATAAAACAGGCTTAGGTTTATCGCTTTGTCAGGATATTATTACACGTCATAATGGAAAAATGTTTGTCTCAAGCATGCCTGACAGCGGCACAACATTTAAGGTCATTTTACCGACTATTAGTTCTGATAATTAAGATGTTCGAGAAGGATGTGGATTTTGTTTTAGTTTAGATTAGAATAGGAGTTGGGTACAGTTTCAAGGAATTGAGCTTTAGAAGATGAATGCACATATAATGGTAGTTGACGATGATGAACAGGTTTTAGAAACCATTTCCTTAGTTTTAGAAGATGAAGGTTACGCCGTTTCCACCGCTGAGAGTGGTATCAAAGCTTTAAATCAAATGCGTGATGAAAAACCCGACGTTATCATTCTAGATATTATGATGCCCGGTATGGACGGGCTTGAGGTGTGTCGGACCATTCGGGCTGATCCCTTTTTTGCTAAACTGCCTGTTATTTTTCTCACGGCCAAAAATCGCCCCAATGATATTGCCGCTGGTTTAGATCTTGGTGCCGATGACTACCTCGTCAAACCCTTTGATATTATTGAACTCTCGGCACGAATTCGAGCTGTTTTACGGCGGTCTGGTTACGAGGGTGATGATGAAACTATCGGTGAGGTCTTGTCATATGGTCGCCTTGAACTTCCCCTAACTCGTCTTGAAGTTCATATCGATGAGCATATCATCCAGTTAACTGCGATTGAGCATCATCTCCTCCATTGTTTGCTCATGAATCAAGGCACCCCCATGTCTGCGGAACGCCTTCTCGAAGATGTTTGGAATTACCCGCATGGAGTAGGTGACCCGCAACTTGTACGTGTCCACATTGCAAACTTACGCAACAAGTTAGATTTTGAAGCCAGTGACCAAGAATATATTCAAAATGCGCGAGGCCGTGGATATTTCTTTGGTCTCTAAACCAGGAATTTGATTAACGACTTAATCTAAACGCCGCCAATCGACCAAATCATCATGAGTAAGGGAAACGGTGCCGTCATCCTGAATGAATCGTTGAACACTATCTTCGTCAAAGCGTAATAAATCAAACAGTGCAGTGCGTTTGACACCATGCAGAGCCTTTCTCACCATATCTTCTAATGGGTCGATATTTTGTTGCCACTTGGCAATGGCAAAATGCGTCTGGGGATAGCGTCGTACTAGCTTTTCAATTTTCTGCTTACCGACTAGACCAGATTCACCCCAAAATAGCGGCTTCTGCTGAGCATCTAACGAAATCACGTCAGGTTTATAGCGATCACCAATGCGTCGTTCGATGAACATTTCTGGATAAGTGGGTAGATACAGCGCCCAGATGAAAATTTTCATGTAGACATGTTCGCTTTTTTCGCGTGGACCTTTGATAAAAAAGCCTTTTTGCCCATGACTTTGCATCACCCATTTGCGGCGCAAATAACGATCTGAATCCATATTTATATCCTCATTTTTTATAAACGTTCTTGCTTAACAAGCTTATAGAAATGACAAGTTATTTGTCAAAAAAAATTCTGCAAGCCAGCTGACTTGCAGAATTCCATAGTCTAGTGTTAAGAGTGGGTACGCTTAGTTGAATTCCGGAATGGGAATACCATTGGCTGTGGCATATTGCTTGATATACTCAATCATTAAGCCTTCAATTTCCCCGTCTTCCGCATGTCGACCCGCTTGCTTCTTAGAAAATAGCATCTCGCCATTTACTTCAAATTCAAAGCGGCCCCCATCACTGGGGATGAGTTCAAAATTGCGCACGAAATATTCGATTTCGCGCTTTTCCAATAAATTTGCTGTTAACCTAACAGCGCGTGGTCCGTACGTTCAGACCGCACAATAGGTTAGTTTTACATCCAATAAACTGAGTTGCCCAGTTGGCATCGTCAATACTCCTCTACTTATTACGTCGACCTGATTATAATGAGAGAATCAGGCATTTTCAACTCAAGATAGTATATGAAATATTGCCTTGCATTAATATTTTGCGCTCGATGATAAAAATAACCATCGGGAATTTTAGATCATGCTATCATTAAGCCATATTGTTGTTATTAAAGGAAATTTTATGTCAAACTTAGGTCCTAAACCGATACGCTTTAAAATGCCTGCCCGCGTTGTAACTTTAGGCTATATGGAGCGTACCGATCCGCGCGCCTCCGTCATTTTCTCACGCGTAGATCGTGCCATTGATGCCATTTATCGCAAAGATATTGCCCGTGCCCGTGAAGAGTTAAAGGCCGCGCTCGAAGTCGCCTATCTGCCGGATCTGTTTTTGATACTGGCTGGCATTTCCAGCACGGCGTCAGAACAAGAGGGTTACTTGCAGTCCGTCCTGACTTTAGAGCCAAGTAATGCACTGGCTACTGAGGTTTTGGCCAAACTCCGTGGCGACTCTTTGTCTTTAGTTGATGAATCGGACACTTCACTAGATGAAGATGAAGTCGGTTTTAAAGAAGTGATCTGCCCCCAATGTCAGGGTCGCTTAACCTATAAACCAACTTCGGGCGAAGTCAAATGTAATTTCTGTGGCTTTATTGTGCTTGATGCCGATGGGCTACCGCAAACACCCAAACAACGTACATCCGTGACAATGGGTCTGCTCAAACGAAAAAATCGACCCAGTGATTGGAATATCGGTCGATGGTGGCTGAAGTGTAATAATTGTGGATCAACAACCACTCTTTCTCGCAACACCCTGACCAATACCTGTCGTTTTTGTGATTCGCGAAGCATTGTCAAAGCGGGTGTAAATGCGCACTTTGAACAACCAGATCTAATTGTTCCATTGCGTGTCACCGAAGAACAAGCGCGTGCATCAATTGATACGAAACTCAAGAGCGGTCTTCGGATGATAACCCGTTTTTTTGCGGACCCGATCGACAGCATTAAGTTGAATGCCATCTATCTACCCTTTTGGATATTTGAAGGCGAAATCAATGTGAAGTGGTGGTGGACTAATTCAAACGAACGAGGCGTCTATCCTGTGCTTCTGGAAAATGTTCCGTTTTCCGCAACAACAAGTTTGCCGCGCAGTTTATTAGATCGAATTGAACCATTTGATATGCGCCATAGTGTACCCTATGATCCCCGGCTGTTGGCTGAACATCCGGCGGAAATTTACGAGATTGATGTGGATCAAGCCTCACTCGAAGTGCGTACGAAATTACGAAAAATATCAAATATTCATATTAATGCCAGTTCAGCCCGCATCCCGCCTACCGAATATGATTGGCAAGGTAATCGTAAAAGTCCGGGAGCATTCAAGACTAGCACCAGCACCAACTATTTGGCTTATCGCTTAGGGCTGCTGCCAATCTGGATAGGACTTTTAACCGAAAGTGATGGGGATACGCGGCAAATTGTAGTCAATGGTCAAACGGCTGAAGTGGCCTTAGGGCGTTTAGAAAAGAACTGATAA
Source organism: Anaerolineae bacterium (assembly GCA_050303635.1). Taxonomy (GTDB): domain Bacteria; phylum Chloroflexota; class Anaerolineae; order Aggregatilineales; family J027; genus JAKEEQ01. Next base: position 9,182 of record JBNLCD010000077.1, on the reverse strand, counting down.
AGCATGTATAGATTAGGGGATAGCTGATCATGGACAAGAAACCAGTCAATGAAATCATGAGCGAAGATTTGGGAAATGGTATGTTCCGTTCGTGGCACTTTGATAAACGCTTATTTGTGCTCAAGGGAACTCGAAATGCACGATCTGCCGCCGACACATGGGGCCGAGCAATGCGTGAAGCCATTGAAATGTGGGATACCAGTCGTCCCTTTTTAGCCGTGCATGATTTTCGGATTATCGGCATGACCCCCTACAATCGTAAGATCGCTATTGAAACTTGTCGTCTTTTTCCGGCAGATTTTTTTGGCCGTTATGTGATCATTGTGGGGCGGGGTGTGATTGGTTATGGTCTCAAATACTTCGGCGAACGTGATCTAAAGCGCCTAATGCCTCAATTTGATGGACAAGTTGTCTTTGATTATGATGCTGGCTTTCAATGGGTAGCGGATGCTCTCGATTTTAAATCTAATGACGGCTAACCATCTTTCATACAGTCTATAGATAGCAAAAGGGATGTGGCTTATTCGCCCATCCCTTTTTGTCATCGCACGCAATTTATTTTGCGCAATAAGTTTAGACTTCGTAAATCCCTGCTTGGTCAGGTGATGCTTCCGGATTTTTGCGCTTTGATTTGGATTTGTTGCGGCGGAAATCAAACATGCCGAGATCAACTTCATCACGCAACATGTAGTAACCTGCCCAAACGAGTAAGAAAGCAACAATCCACGTCCCAAAGGAGCCAAATGAATGGAAGAACAACGTCTCAAAGGTTAGGCCTAAGAATAGGAACGCCCCCAAACTTAAACGGACAAACCAGTTACCCACTGATTTAAGGCCTTCGTCTTCATATTCGCCAACATAGAGAAAAGCCATCCCCAAAAAGACCCCGTAGAGTGTCCACGCATAAGCCCATGCTTCCCAGTGACCAATAATGCTCATGATTTGCAGAATGAGGCCAGTACCGGTAATCATTGCCCCCGGTACAACCATAAATCGAGTTGGGGCATTATTAAACCCTAAGGTTAAGAAGACAAATCCGGGTATCATGATGAACAAGAATGCCCAGAATGTGCCAATCAGTAACGAGAAAAGATTGCAAAACAAAAACAAACCACCGACAGCTAAGAAAATCATAGCGATGGTTTGCTTCGATAGACCGTTTTCATTCATGTCAACTACTCCCAAGTTAGCCAGATGATGTTTGTTAATCACCTATACGCAGGCTAGGGAGAAAAGTTGCGGTAAATTGCGGTGAACTTAGCGCCAGGCTCCATCTGTCAAATATTGCATGGCCGTATGGGTACTGATAAAGCAGTGTTCCGCGCCAATGGTATCGACAAATCCGATGGCATGGAGGCGGTCTTTAACTGGACCTTTGACTTCTGCCAAATTAAAGGTGACTTCGTTTTCCTTAAGATCAACATGCAATTTTTCCAGAACTTCAAGCGCGCTGATATCAATATAATTCACGGCATTGCATACCAGCACAAAATGCTCGATTTCAGGATTGTCGGCAATTTGTGCCAGTACAACCGCTTCAAGATATTGGGCATTGGGAAAATAGAGACTTTCATCAATGCGCAATGTTAAAATTTTGGGGTGAGTGGCCACTTCATGACGCAAAATATTGCGGTACTCTTCTGTATCCCCGATACGTCCCACAACGGCCACATGTGGTTGACTGGTCCGCCACAAATAAAGCCCAAGTGAAGTAGCCACACCCACTAAAATTCCGGTTTCAATACCGAAACCGAGTACCGCAAAAAAGGTAATAATCAACGATAAAGCATCAATCTTGTTGTATTGCCAGGTATGCTTCAAGGTATGAGTATCCAGTAAACCGGATACTGCCAGCATAATAATGGCTGAAAGCACGGCAGTTGGCAGATAATAGAAAATCGGTGTCAAGAACACAACAGTGATAAACATCAAAATCGCTGTGATAATTGACGCTAAGCCTGTATTTGCTCCGGCCATGAAATTCACCATTGAACGGCCAAAGCCACCGGCGACAGGATAACCACCCGTCAAGCTAGCCCCGACATTCGCCATGCCTATCGCGACGAGCTCTTGATTAGCCGAAACTTTTTGCCGACGCTTGCTGGCCAACGACTTCGCCATTGAGATACTTTCCATATAGCCCAACAAGCTAATGGTCAAGGCAAAGGGCAACAAAACCCGCCATGTATCCATTTCGAAGCTGGGTGTACTGAGCGGCGGCAAGCCCACGGGGACTTTACCCACAATCGCTACATCGGCTGATTGATCTAAGCGCAACACAGCTACAAGAAGGGTGCTCAATAAAACAACGACTAGCGGACCGATTTTGCTCAAGAAAGTAACCCACAAAGGACTTAATCCCAATTTCTTGAGATGACCCGCAATATATTTTTTGAAATAAAACAGGGTGCCTAAACTCGCCAATGAAATGACCAAAACAGTCGGATTGGTATTGCCAATTTGCTCGGCTAAATGCGGAAAGAATTCATAGAAGTATTCAGTGCGCGGAATACTCACACCCAGCATATATTTGATTTGACTGGCCCCAATCAGAATCGCCGCCGCACTCGTAAAACCCGATAACACCGGATGGCTCAAGAAATTGACCAGAAAGCCAACCTTAAAAAAGCCCATCAGAAGTTGAATGAGGCCGACCATTAAAGCTAATGTCGCGGCGAGTAATAGATATTCGCTAACCGAGTCGAACCCAATCTGGTTGATGGTTGAAGCAACGAGCAACGAAACCATCGCCACGGGGCCTACAGCTAATGTGCGGCTGGTGCCCAATAAACCATAAATCAAGAGCGGCAAAATACTGGCATATAAGCCTGCTTCGGGCGGTAATCCCGCCAGCAATGCATACGCCATACCTTGGGGGACCAGTACAATCGCGACAACCAAACCTGCGATCAAATCGCCCATCAGATTGGCGCGATCATAATGTACAAGCCAATCCATAAATGGCAAATAACTGCGCCACTGAATAGCGGTGTGCTTGACGGGCGGCGTTAATGAAGATTTGAGAGAAGTAGGTTGCGTGGTCATCTGCTTGACTTGTCCCATACATGCTATTGATTGAAGATTGCGTGATTGTTGGTGTTGTGAAGTTTTAAGTGGGACACCCTAACATGTGCAGTATAATTAGAGTGTCCCACCGAATCCTGGACGGGAGATGGCAAATTTAGATTATTCGACGGGCAATGCTTGGGCCCAAGTGGCGCTATCAGAGGTCATGTTCATGACATCCTCGATGCCGTAGCAACGCAAGATGGTTGCCGCAATTTGGGAGCGATACCCACTGGCGCAGTAGGTCACAATCGTGTGATCTTGCGGCAATTCATTAGCGCGCTTGCATAAGTAGCCTAATGGAATGTGTGTCGCACCTTGGATGTGAACTTCATCATACTCGCTCTTGCCGCGAACATCGACCACAACCAAGCCATTCTTTTGCATACGTTCGGCTAAATCATTGGCATCAATTTGGATCAATGTGCTGTCATCGCCGTTGAGTACACTTTCGGCGAAGAAACAGGAAATACTGTCAACACCAATGGCGCGTAAATCTTGAATAATTTCCATTGGATCAGCACCGTCGGGCACAATCACATACATCGGATCATCGTAGCTCACGAGCCAGCCGACATAGGTGGTGAAACCGTTACCCAAAGGAATATTGATGGTGCCGGGAATGTGTTTCTTGGCATATTCGTCTTGACTGCGCAAGTCGATAACAAGATCGCCATCCGCTAAGACAGCATCCAAAGTGGCGCGGTCTAATTCAGCGGGTGGATATGCTTCACCCAAAATGGCCGGACCCTCTTTGTTCACCTTTTTCATTTGTGCAAAGTAGTAAGGTGCTTCGGGTTGGCCTTCGAGCAACCAGTCAACAAAATTATCTTCGTTCTCGTGTTGGAAAGCCGGATTGAAGAGTTTTTCATAACCTAAGGTCGTTGAGGGAATAGCTCCGAGGGCTTTACCACAGGCGCTACCTGCTCCATGGCCGGGCCAAATTTGCAAATAATCGGGCATGTCCTTGAAGCGTGCTACGCTTTGGAATTGAGCGCGTGCCCCAACTTCTTTGGTACCCATGATACCGGCGGCTTCTTCGAGTAAGTCCGGGCGACCCACATCACCTACAAAGATGAAATCGCCTGTAAAGACACCAATCGGTTTATTAGCCCCCGCGGTATCCGTAATCATAAAGCTGATGTGTTCCGGCGTATGGCCGGGGGTGTGCAAAACTTCAATTTTTACATTGCCAACCATCCACATATCGCCGTCTTTAACCAAAATGACGTTGTCTTGGTTGCCATAGCTATATTTCCAATCAGCATCACCTTCATCACTGAGATAAATGGTGGCACCAGTGGCATTCGCTAATTCACGGCTCCCGCTAACATAATCAGCGTGGATATGCGTTTCGGTCACGTGAGTGATATTGAGACCTTCTTCTTCAGCGACTTGCAAATATGGTGCAATATTACGGGCGGGATCAATGACGAGCGCTTCGCCTGTTGCCGCACAACCAACCAGATAGGAAGCTTGGGCGAGTTGTTTATCATAAAAGTACTTCAGTAACATGCGTGTTTACCTCGTGTTTTCTAGTAAATGGTTAGCGTTCGAGTGGCAGGCCGTTCATCATCCACGTCATTGTGCCGCCTGCAAGATTATAGACATTTTCATAACCAGATTTGACCAAATGATTGGCACCTGTTCGACTGCGATTACCGGTTGCACAGATCACCACAACAGGCTTATCTGTCGGGATTTCTTCGGTACGGGCAACCATTTCGTGCAATGGAATGTTGATGGCTCCGGGAACATGACCATTCATGAACTCCCCAGTAGTCCGGACATCAACAAGCGTGTGCTCAACTGAATTGAAATATTCAGCGTGATAATCGGGAACATTGATATTGTCAAAGCCAGTACTTTGGCCACGGTTGAATAGAAAACTCATCAGTTTGAACCTTTATTCTTATGCAATTACCTAAGCGATGACTAAAGTTTAGGCCTTTTAGGTGGAATATATAAGACGGAACGGCTTATCTTAGACATTAGCTTGAACTAATATCTAAAATACTAGCGAATAGTAGATATGATGAACATCTATATTTTAGCAGATTCAGGTGTTCAAAAGAGGATATTTGTGATTGCAGGGATTTAGCCTCTAATGATGTATTGCTATCAGTCATTAAAGGCTAATTGGTTGATAATTTACTCTAAGTTTTGCTCACGAAGCCATGCCAAAGCATCGTCGCGATTGAAAAATATATGGGCTTCCATACTGGGTTGACCGCGCATCATTTCCCGATTGATAAAAAGCCGGATCGCTTTGGTCAAGAGACTTTCACGCACGATGACTGCTACAAATCCTGTCACATCCGGATAAGCATCATTCACTTCTTTGACTTTGCTCCGTAGATAAGGTGTGATAACAGTTTCGCTTTCAGATAAATCCATGATGTGCTTGATCCGGCCTTCTTTGAGGCGCGTATCTTTCAGAACTTGCTCTGCCCAAATATCCATGGCTGGTCGTGATTGACTTGATCCTTCGAATAAAACGATATCACCTTCATACCATTCCACCCTAAAACCGTGGTCAAATTCCTGAAAACGTGTGGGGATGTTCATAAATAAATCCTTAGCATCAATATTATTTTAACTCTTATTGTGCGACACATCATCGTCTAGGTCAAATTTCTAAATTTTTCGCACACAAGAATCTCGTATCATAAAGCCATTTCTGAGTAGTATGTAAAAAATATTTGACACAGTGTAAAAAATACTTTACTATGTGTATAGTATTCTTTACATCAGTATTTTTAGACAAACTGAGGTCTAAATGTCGTTCAAAGAAAAAAACATCATGGTGACATTGGTGAATTTCAGTCTCATCCTGATTGTCTATCTCAGCGCCACAGCTTATATGTCGATTAATGATAAATTTACCTCAACCAATGTTTTTAGAGTTTGGGGTGTTGTCATTGTGATGGCAATTTTTGTCAGCATTGCGGCCACCATCATCACGCATATCGTCCTCGGCATATTTGAAGGCATCAAAACGGGCGAAAAAACACAACCGTTTATGGATGATCTTGAAGATGAGCGTGATAAAATGATTGATTTACGCGGCACCAAGATTACCTATACGGTTTCATCGTTAGGCAGTGCCGTGGCCATGTTGAGTTTTGTACTGGGTGCAACGCCCCTTGTGATGTTCTCGTTATTGATTTTCTTCGGCGTACTATCCCAAATTATCGGTGATATCACCCGTCTGCTGATTTATCGAGGAGTTTTGTAACATGGCAAAAATTCCAATCAGCAATAATATTCGTCAATTGCGTTTTGAAAACGATGAAATGACCCAAAAAGACTTGGCCGAGCAAGTGGGTGTCACCCGCCAAACCATTGTGGCCATCGAAAAAGCCAAATATTCTCCATCTCTAGAACTGGCTTTTCGAATTGCCTACGCCTTCAAAGTCTCATTGGAAGAGGTCTTTATCTATCATCCCGAAGACGACGGCTAACCCGATCACTTAATTAAGCAAGTTAACCAAAATCACATCCCCAGAATTTAGCTTTAGTCTGGCTTACATAGGTCAGGATTCTTTAAGGTCGCCTATTTTTAAGTAGACACTGAAGAACAAAGGAATAGAATGATGAGTTCAAGAACAATTGCCCGCCGTGCTGGCGGCACCCAACGTAATTTACCAATAGCTCGCTCTGAATGGATGGTGCCTGCTGGTCTTATCTTTATGATGCTTATTCCAGCGCTGGCCGGGGGAATGCGCTTGTTTCAATTAGCGAGTGATGCTGAAGTCACGCCGGAAAATCAACGTTTTTTCGATATGCCCGTACCCGTGATTATCCATATTTTCGCGGTTACAACCTATGGCAGTTTAGGCGCGTTCCAATTTGCACCGCGTTTCCGTATTCGGTTTCCCAAATGGCATCGCCGTGCTGGTTGGTTCCTATTTCCAATGGCTTTAGCTTCAACTTTATCGGGTTTATGGATGACCTTCTTCTATCCGTGGCCCGAAAATGATGGCGTTGTTCTCTATATGGAGCGTATCGCCGTGGGTTCCTGGTCATTATTGGCATTAGGCATGGCCTATCGTGAAATTCGCCGTCGGAACTTCAAGCAACATGGCAAATGGATGTTACGCGCTTATGCCATTGGCATGGGAGCCGGTACTCAAGTTTTCACGCATATACCCTATGTCATTATCATGGGCGAAGACCCCACCGAAGCACCACGAGCTGTTTTAATGGGTGCCGGGTGGCTCATCAATTTTCTCGTCGCCGAATGGATTATCCGCCAAGAACTAACCAGTCCTAAAGGAGCCGCACGGGCCAAATCAAATCGATAGCATTGATTAATAAACAACCATAAGACCGTAACATTACCTATCACAACCAATCACTGAGTGAATAAGAACCTGTTCATATCAGCGCATAGCCATTAAGCCCTGTCACTTTTATCTAGTGAACAAATCTTCAATGCGCCTGGTAACATGAGGAAAAGAACCATGTTTAAAGTACGAACTAAGAAAATCTGGGGCGATATTCTCGCCAAAAAAGGCCGCTCATTACTGGTAATTTTGAGCATTATGACAGGCGTCTTTGGCGTCACCACCATGACCAGTGTGAGTGACCTTCTTCACCTTCAATCTGAAGAAGATATTCAAGCTGACTATATATCCCACACTCAAGTTTTTGTCATTTCAGGTGGACAAAGCCTCAGTGCGGCAGAAAATCGCACCTATCTGGATACCGTCGCCGCGTTACCCGGTGTGGTCGATGTTGAAGGCCAAGCTGTTTATCCGGTGGAATGGCGGCATGACGGCCCCAAACAAGACGCCGTATTGTTTGGCTTCAATGAACCACTTGCTGAAGCCGACTTGCAAGCTCCTAAGCGTATCGTCAAAGGACGTTATCCTGAAATAGGTGTCCATGAAATTGCGATCGAAGCACGTTTTGCTGAAGACAACGACCTCGAGCTTGGCGACAAATTGACCTTCACCAACACAGGTGATGAAGCGTGGACCATTGTCGGTATCATGGTGCACCCCTATATTGCCCAATATCCATCTAATCAAATGACAATTTTCGTCAATCAACGCATTTTCGCCAATTATGAAGATGCGCAACGTATTATTGGGTTTACGGGGTTATCGTCAATCCAAGTGCGCTATGAAACCACTACCCAAGCTAAAGATGGTCTTGGCACGCTTGTGGACGCCGTCAGTCGTGAAACACCATATGTGGTTTCTTATACCTATCAAGACGATCCGGAAAACAGTTTTTCCAAGGGCGTCATCACTGATTTTTCCGGGGTGTTAAATGCCGTCGGGGTAGTCATTATCCTCATCTCTGGCTTCTTGGTGACGAATGTGATGAATACGGTGATTGTCGAACAACGTCGTCAAATTGGTGCTATGAAATCCTTAGGCGCAACATTTTGGGATATCTTCCGTATCTACGGTGGCATGGCTTTGGTTTTCGGGATTGTTGGCACAGTTCTCGGATTAGCTCTCGCTATTCCTGTGGCGTCCAGTATGGCGCGTCCGGTTGCCACATCTTTGTGGGTGTATATCGACGGCACGCAAATTTCACCGATTGGTATTGGTATGGGGGCCGTCCTTGGACTCATTGTACCTCTCGTCGCGGTGGTATTTCCGACGTGGCAAGCCTCCCGTATCTCGATTCTTGATGCAATGACTGACATCGGTATTGCCTCCGATTGGGGCACCTCACGTTTATCGCGCTTCGTTGGACGTTTGCCGTTGCCGCTTATTGTCCTGCAAGCCTCGAACAATATTATCAAGAAAAAAGAACGCCTCACCTTGACCATCTTGACTTTAACGGCGGCAGTGGGGGCGTTTATGGCCTCGATGGCGATCATGGGTTCGATTTTCAGCTACACAGATACCATCAATAGTATTCATGACTATGAAATTCGGATGATTCTTCAACGTGCTGAAGACTATAACCAAATCGTTATGGTGCTCAATGCAGATGTTGACGGGGTTGTCGCGGTTTATCCGGGCTTGGATGTTTCGGCGAGTGTACCGGGTTTTGTCAGCAATACTCCTTTCCGTGAAGGGAGTGATCAAGTGACGGTTGCTGGTTTTGATCCCACCACCTCAACGTACAAATTTGATTTATTGGAAGGTCAC
>JBNLCD010000076.1:0-14211 GCA_050303635.1 Anaerolineae bacterium | reverse complement strand
TACTACACCAACATCTACTCCATCTACCAATGTGCTGAATCCCTTAGATTATGCCAAATATGCTAATTATGAATCTTGTGATGGGCAACTCTGCATTTACGACTCGCGAAATCTACTGATTAAAGCAATTCCCCTCATCATTAATGGTGAGACTATTCGGGAAGTTCATGGACTAGCGTGGTTGCCATCTGGTGAGCAAATTGTCATATCTGGCTGTGCGCGTGAGTATTGTGATGCGGAAGTCGGTTTAGGGCGACCCCTCTACCTAGTTGATGTCCAGACAAATGAAATCACCCAACTCACGGGTGATGTTGCTAATAATCTGATGCCAGATGTTGCACCTGATGGCCGCTCTGTTGTTTTTCATTTAAACAGTGAACTAGCAATTTACGATTTGGTGACAGGACAAATAAGAAGCATTTTTTTCAGGGAAAATATCGGGGTCTATAAGCCAACTTGGTCATCGGATGGCAAGTGGATCGTATTCTCGACGAATCGTGGAGATTTAGTAGATGAACCAATTCGATTTTTTGTCATAAGACCCAATGGGACAGGCTTGCAGGAAATCTTCACGGGTCCAGTTAATGATATTCAAACGGATAGAAATGCAGTATGGAGTCCGGATGGGAACATCTACATAAAGATCAACAACAAAGTTTATGAAATCCCACGAAGTTGTATTGAAGAGGCCAATTGTACATCTGAGGATGCACAGGAATTAGATCGAAATGATCTACCCAATCACTGGCAAAAACATTGGTTTCCAAGATGGACAAATGAAATTGTTTATCGAACAGGTCCTCTTGTTGAAATAGATACTCCAATCAATCTTTTAGAACAGCCAACAGCCAATGCAGAGGTAATTGTAAGTTTGTCAGACTGTTTAAGTTGTATTTTCCATCTACAAGAAGTTAAAAATGACTACGGCTTCCTAATAAGTACTGAAGGCTTTTATGGCTGGCTATCTCTGGGTAAACTAGATATCCAATTTGCATCACCCACAACAAATATAAATATCAGAACTGGACCCAGCACTAATCATCAAATACTTGGTGTTGCGCAACAAGGACAAGAATATGTTGTGGTTGGGCGTAATACGGCTGGCGACTGGCTAGAGATTTTGTATGCGCGTCAAAGTGCGTGGATTTATGCCGATTTAGTAAATAAAACACTAGATATAGATGAACTACCAGTTCATGAGACCAACAATTAGGTGACATCCACGCGGATTTGGTGGTGATCTACAAAATTTCTTAACAAGTTTCCCCTAGGATATTATCAAGCGCATCTGCCACGAATTCACCAAGATGGTAGTGGTCTATCAGTTGAAAACTGTTATTATCTTGTTATGGGGAGCAAGTAATTACCGGGATAGCCCATTGCCAGTTAGGGAAAGTGGAGTTATTGATGTCTGAGCAAGCCAAACATACAATCCGCGGCTACGAACTGCAAGAAATCATTGGTGAAGGTGGTTTCGGTGCAGTTTATCGGGCCTATCAACCTGTTGTCGATCGTGATGTCGCGATCAAGGTTATTTTACCTAAATATAGCAATGATCCTGATTTTATTCGGAATTTTGAGATTGAAGCCCGCTTAGTTGCGCGTCTGGAAAATCCGTTCATTGTGCCTTTATACGATTACTGGCGTGATCCCGAAGGTGCATATTTGGTGATGCGCTATTTTGGTAAAGGGAGCCTACAACAACGGCTACGTGAAAAACGTCGCATAGAACCTGCGGTAACTGCTAAAATTATCGAACAGTTGGGGAGTGCGCTCGATACAGCGCATCACTATCATGTGATTCATCGCGATATCAAGCCTGCCAATATATTGCTCGATGATGCCGACAATGCTTATTTGACCGATTTCGGCATTGCGCGCCAAATCGATGAAGAAACCACAGGTGTCCAAGAAGAAGTAAGCGGCACAATTGCCTATTTATCACCAGAAGTACTCGAAGGTGGCACGACTAGCCGCCAATCTGATGTCTATGCCTTGGGTCTGGTAACCTATGAGATGCTCGCGGGTAAACACCCTTTTGCGGTGGATAGTGTCCTCAAAATGATGCATGCCCATATTCAAGAAGAACTGCCGCCCATTGAAGATTTGTCGGAGTCGGTGAACGCTGTTCTAATCAGGGCCGCCGCCAAAAAATCTGAAGACCGTTTTGCGACAGCCAGTGAAATGGCTGAAGCCCTTACCTTTGCCGTCCATGCGGAGGATTCCACTGAGCAAAAAGCGTCAAGCACACGTCACCAAGTTCATCGCCTCATCAATCCATATAAAGGTTTACGTCCGTTTGCCGAAGCCGACGCTCGTGACTTCTTTGGCCGTGAAAAACTCGTTGAAGAATTACTCGATCAGTTTCGAGGCAATGATCCGTGGCGTAAATTTCTCGCGGTTGTCGGACCAAGCGGAAGTGGTAAATCAAGTGTTGTCCATGCTGGATTATTGCCCCAATTACGGCAGGGTCAACCAACCGGGGCTGAAAACTGGTATATCGTTAATATGGTACCGGGCAACAATCCTCTGCAACAGCTAAAAACGTCACTGTTGAGTGTCGCCATTAATCCCGCGGATACAATGACAAATCAACTTCAAAACGACTCGCAGGGTCTGATTCAAGCCGTGAATAATGTGCTCGGTGAACAAGACAATCTCTTATTGGTTATTGATCAGTTTGAAGAGGTCTTTACCCTCGTCGATAATGAACATGAGCGCCAGCAATTTCTCGATTTGCTTTATAACGCAGTGAATTCTGAAGATCTTCATTTATGGGTTATCATTACCCTGCGTGCTGACTTTTACGATAAGCCGTTGCTTTATGAAAAATTTGGCGCACTGATTCAATCACGTACGCAAGTAGTGCTTCCGCTGAGTTCAGAAGAACTTGAGCGAGCGATTACGGGTCCTGCTAAACAAGTTGGTTTAGAAGTCGATACTGATTTGGTCGCCGCGATTATTGCGGATGTTCGCGAAGAGCCAGGGGCATTACCACTTTTGCAATATGCCCTCACGGAAGTATTTGCCAAGCGCACCGGAAATCGCCTTAATTTGGAAGCTTATCAAGCCAGTGGTGGTGTTTTGGGGGCATTAGCGCGACGCGCTGAAGAAGTCTACCAAGATTTATCCAAAGAACAAAAAGCCTTAGCTGAGCAAATTTTCTTGCGCCTTGTGAGCTTAGGTGAAGGCACCGAAGATACTCGTCGTCGCGCCCTCTATTCTGAACTAACCAATCTCAGTACATCGACTGAATTGTTGCAGAGTGTGCTTGATGCGTTCGGCCAATATCGCTTGTTAACCTTCGACCGTGACTATAACACCCGTGAACCAACTGTTGAAGTAGCGCATGAAGCTTTACTCCGTGAATGGGGACGCCTGCAAGAATGGCTCGATAACAATCGACATGATATCCGGCTTCAACGTATGCTTGATGCCGCCGCGGTTGATTGGCAAATGGCCAAGATGGATAAAAGCTATTTACTCAGCGGCGCACGCTTATCCCAGTTTTCCGAATGGGCTGACACCTCATCTCTTATTTTATCGCAACGTGAGGTTGTCTTTTTAGAAGCTAGTTTGGCTGAACAACGCCGCCAACAAGAATTTGAAGTTCAGCGTCAGGCCGAACAACTCAAACTAGAACAACGTGCGCGTCAACGCCTGCAATGGATAGTCGGTATTTTGGTTGTTGCTTCGATCATTGGCGCGTTTTTAACGGTAGCTGTCTATCAGCAAAGTCAAACTGCGGAACGGGAACGCGATAGTGCTGAAGATGCGCGTGAAGCCGCCGAACTAGCCCGTGATGAAGCTGTTTCAGCGCGGGCGACAAGTGAAGCTATTGCCGAAGAAGCGCGTAGTTTAGCCCTATCAACCCAAGCTCAACAAGCCGTGGGTCGCGGTAACCCAAGCTTGGCTCTCCTATTAGCTATTGAAGCCACCGAGATTGATAATCCACCCCTTGAAGTTTATGAAACACTCTTGGATATTGCTTACGCGCCCGGTATCCGTCATCTGAAAGATGTTTATCAGGAGCCAGTTGCCGCAGTTGCTATTTCAGCCGATGGAAAATTCGCTGTCACCGGAGCCGGTCTTGATTTACTCAATAATATTGAAGAAGCCCAAGAGGGCGAACGGCCCCGTCCAGGGTCAGGAGGACCTCCCCCCGGAGGGCCACCAGATGGCGGACCCCCACCGGATGGCAATCCACCGAATGGTGGTTCACCTGATGATAATGCAACGGATTCCGATTCGTCCGAGTCGGAGCCAAAGCTACCAAGTGAAATTTTTGGGATTGCACCTGAACTGGACGAAATGGTCGGTGACTATGATCTTGTTACCTGGGATTTGGATACAGGTGAAGAAATACGTCGCTTAACAGGGCATACCTCACCGATTTCCAGTGTGTTATTCCCGCAAATTGATGGCCAACTGCAAGTTATTTCTGTAGCCTTCGATGGCGTAGTCATCATCTGGGATGCGGCCACTGGCGAGCAATTGAATTCATTCACACTTGCCGAGGGCATTCATCTTAAGCTCTCGCTTGATGCAAATCAAACTTATTTGCTGGCAACATCCAATGCAAACCCCAATCATTTCGGTGAAATGGTGGTTTGGGATATTGCTAATCAAGCTGAAGTTCAGCGACTTGTTCCTGACGAAAACGGTTTCTGGGAAGGACATCTGACCGCAGATGGCACGCGTATCGTAGCCAGTTATTGGGAAGGGATTCAGATAGTTTTGGATGTCGCTACCGGTGAAATTGTGGGACGGCTGAATATCGAATCAAATGGCCTGCCACCGAATGCTTATCATACAACCGTCAGTATGAATAGTGATTTGGTTGCTACCAGTGGCCCTAACAATGAGATCTTAGTATGGGACAGTGTTACGTTCGAGCCTATTGATCGCCTCATTCCACCTTATACAAACATCGCAACTATTAAATTTGTCGAAGATGGTGCTATCTTGTATGGTACATCTACCGATGGCCATCTTACTACATGGGATATGGATACGTTGGCGCAACTTGGCGAGTTTTCTGAAACGAATAACAGCCATGTTGTTGATTTCGATTTAACAGATAATATCCAAACAGGTATTATGGGCATGAGTGATGGCAAGATTCAAATTTGGAATCTGTCTCCCCTCCCACCCGGTCAAGTTGCGGCCATGACTGAACAAGATTTAGTCAACCGTGCTCAATTTTTACCAGCCACAGCGGACCAGCCACTCCGTGTCGTTTCAATCGGCGGCGATTGGGATAATTTCACCATGGTTCCCGAAGTGCTTGTCTGGGATGCATTTACCGGTAAAGTTTTGCAACATTTTGGCACAGGTATACATACCTATATGGGCAATAGTTTAGACGTGAGTCCGGATTATCAATGGGTACTCACGGGAACATCAAGTAGTCAACCGGGCTTACCCCAGAAGCCCGAACCGAATCGTATGATTTTGTGGGATCTTGCCACGGGTGAAGTCGTGCGCCAATTTGATTTTCCACCAAATGTTGATGTCGAATCAATTGCATTTGATCCAACCAGCGGCACCGTCGACAAACCATTGATCGCCGCAACGAATTGGGGTAGCGACATCCGTTTGTGGAATATTGAAACGGGTGAGGTTATCCGAGATTTTACAGGTCATACCCGCATTGTGCATGATGTTGCCATTACTTCAGATGGAGAACGTATCATGGGGATTAGTGATGAGGGTATTTTGCGTATCTGGGATATTGCTACGGGTGATGAATTGGAAGCCTTTACTATGCCCGATAATGGCCGCTTCTTTGAACTCAGCCCCGATGACCAACGAATTGCTCTCAATGCCCGCGATAGTCAAGTCTTCCTGCTTGATGTCAATACGGGTGAGGTTGTTTATGAATTAGTTGGTCATGATGAACGGGTTGATTCCCTAAGTTTTTCACATGATGGTCGCTATTTGCTGACGGGGTCTGATGATACGACGATGATTCTTTGGGATGTTGCGACGGGTAATCTAGTCCGGCGTATTGAAGGAAATTATGGCCGCGTTTGGAATGTTGCGTTTAGCCCTGATGACAAGTATATCTTGTCGAACTCTCAAGCCGATGACCCTATTGTCTGGGAAACCTTCCCGCCCCCCTTAGATGAAATCATCCAATGGGTGCGAGATAATCGTTATTTGCGCGAATTTAGCACCAATGAATGTATCACCTATCGCCTTGATTGCGAAACACCAGAGGATGACTAAATAATCATGAGTGAATTTCTTGAACTCGCCCGCCAAGCGCGTGAAAATCCTGATGCCGCTGATTTTGCCGCTTTACGTGAAGCTTATCTCATCAGTGATGTCTATCGTCCAACCAGCCATTTTTCGGCAAATAAGCTGATGGGCAATACCAATGGGTTGGATAGTTTTGCGGCAGTCGTTGATTTTTGCGAAAAGGTGTTAGCTAGCAATGTTATGGATTTAGAAGTATGGATGTTGCTGGCCTTTGCCGCCGAAAAAGTCGACAAAATGGACATTGCCGAACGGGCGCATACTTTTGTTAGAGGGATGCTGAATGCGCTTTTTGCGAGTGGTGATGGTCATTCGACAGAAACAGCTTATCATGTGGTGGCGGTGGCTGAAGAATATACAGCGCTGAGTGTCCAAGGCCTCAAAGCGCAAGGACAAGAGCTTCTGTTCCATGAAGATCGTTATTACGATGTGTTGATCTGTAAACCACGACAGGCGGATACGGATGATTTAGTCAAAATCTATTTTGATATTACCGAAGCACATCTTTATCTACAGAATATGCTTGAATAGATCGTCTTCAAAATTGATGTTATTCAATAAAAAAAGAGCGGATTTTAGGTCCGCTCTTTCATTATTTCAGGCTAATGGTTGTAGACTAGTCCAAACTGATGAGATGGCCCTCTACAATCATAAATGTGTCTGACAGGGCGTTGTTATGGGTGATATCACTGTAATCAACCGTTAGCACTTGATCGTTAATCTGGATACTTGTAATTTCAACATCACTGACGCGGCTATAATCTTGCCAACCAGCGATATATGGTATGCCGCGATCATTGAGGACTACATACAGATGTTGCATGATTGGTTCGTTATTAATACTCAATTGCAACATGACGACTGCTTCATCCAACCCATCGCCTGTCAAATCACCATAGAGTACGACATCATCGAGAAGCATATAAGCCAAGCTATAGTCGCCCATCGTATATGCATAAGAAGCATTGACCAAATCCAATGAGCGGTAATCGAGCGTCTCGGGATATGTCAAATTCGCCAATTCACGCCATGTCAGCTTATCATCAAAGGCAAAAGGCAAGCCCGCTTCGGCAAAATCTTGCTCCAATACTAAGTCAAAAGCGCCTGATTTTTGCAATTGATAGACTTGATGAGCTGTTTGGGTTGCACAGCATTCGGGGTCGTCTTCGCCATGCCGAATCATATCGACAACAATTTGTCCGTCCCGAATCGCAAAATTCACCAATTGGATATTTTCGCCCAAGACTGCAAAGGCAACTAATTCGGCTTGACCGTCAACATTTAAAACAGCCTGTACCGAATAAATAATCGAGTCGCCATTCATCGGTTGAATAGCCAAAACAATAGCGCCATCCCCCAGACCGTCACTGTTTAAATCACCGAGTGCGATTGGATTTTTTACCTCATAAAGGGCACGTATTTCACCGTCAGCGGCGTATTCTTCAGCAACGCCATCGACGAGTTGAATACCCCCGCCCAATCCATCCGCGGGCAAAAATAGATTGCGGAGTTGGGCTGTTGTTAAACTAGTTGGTTCTGATTCAGCGTAACTAGTTGTCAGAGAAGCAACTAGCGTTAAAAGCAATGTTACAATGATTAGTCCAATACTAGACTTTTGTGCCATCTTATTTTATATACCTCGAGCATCTATGCTCAACATATAGAATGTAGAATTCGTGAACAATGCTAAGCATACGGCGAATTTTATCCCACAACCCAACGTCGAGTCGTTGCCTGAGATACGCCGAGTCTACGACTCCCTAACTGACTGAATACCAGATCAATAATTCGTTATTCGTGGTGCCCACGGCTAATGCTAAAGACCCATCTGCTAAAGCCAACGCAGACATATTCGTGATGAGTTGACCATTCAAATTGAGCGTCCACATGACCTCGACACCGGATTCGGTACGTTGGAGACCGGAAATAGTTTGGCGCGTTTGGTCGGCTACTACAATTTCTAGTTGACCATCACCATTAAAATCCCCGGCAACCGCCATATCCAAATTAGCTGAACCAATCATATGCGAGGTATAACCCGATTGGGACGTCACGATGTTGAGCTGACCATCTTGATACCGGTAGTATTCAACCCAACCACCAATATGCGGGGTCAAAACGCTGACAATTTCGTTTTCGCCGTTGGGACCAAATGCGCCAAATGCTAATTGATGTCGCCATCGATAACCTTGCCCAATGGCGGGTCCTTGCGCTAGCAACTCACCATTGGCGCGATACGCTCTAACTTGAGCACCATCCTGCGCATTGCTTACCGTCGCAACCAGTTCATTGACTTCGCCATCTTCATCAATATCTGCCCAAAATGGCATAATTCCTTCAAATACATCATTATCAGGCAAAATCACTTCTGCTTGAATTTCTAAGGTATCAGCCTCAAAAATGGTTAACACCGTGCCTTCGACATCGTCACCCACCACCCCATGCGCATAACGTCCACTCACACCACTATAAACTGCTCCTAAGCCATTAGCATTTACGACGATACGGGCATCAGGAATTGCTTGAATAGATTGACGCGCCAATTCAGTGCCATTTTGGGCCAGAACCAAATCACCATCGCTGGCAATAAACACAACTTTACCCTCACCCAACGGATGCGCATGTGTATAGATTGAGGCATCGACTGGGTTAGCCGTAACCCCTTGCCGATTGGCGACAAATGGTTGGCCGGGGGCTAATGTGGCAATAGTCGTCAAGCTACCATCTAGCGCCAGTTGTTGCACTGTACCATCCGCTAATTCCACAAACCACACCGGTTCATCATCAACCAATATGCCAGTTAGCCACAGCGGCGTATCATTTAGGGCAACAGTTTGCTGGCGCACTTGCGGAAAAGTACCGATACCATCAACGACCCGATTGCCGTCGGCGCGTTGATGGGTAAATGAAAAGGTCGGGGATGGCGTATCTTGAGCGTGCACGGTTAAAAATCCAGTCACTAGAAAGACAATTAAAAGCAAATAGTGTCGTTTTTGCATGGGTATCCGTTACTCTTAATCTAGATGAAAATAAAAATCCTCACGCTCTACAGACTTCTTGAGGTGAGGATTTTTTACATTCAATTGCTAATCTTTTAGTCTAATGTTGGACATTCTTCCAATTCAATGACGAGCGTGGAAAGTACCCAGCCATCAATTGTGGATGTGCCTTCATTGTAAGTTACGCGATACCAAACTTGATCGGGATTGGTTGAACCGAAGCGTTGTTCAAGGACATTCGCCGCCGTATTATTTGGCAGGCGTGATACCACAATCGAGTTTACTGTCGGCGCGCTTCGGATATTAATCCCTCCGCCAGAGGTATTCACTATCCGGCAGAGATAATCCGGTACAGTCGGTGACGGCGTAAAGGTCTGCGTCGGGCTTGGACTTGGCGTAAACGTCAACGTAGGTGTATGCGTTGGGGTATAGGCCGCGACCGTTTGCGTTTCATGGAAGCTAACTGTTGCGTGAGCTTCTTCCGTCCGCGCAATATTCGTTGATTGAATCGCGGTTTCGTTGGCGGCAACTGTCGCTTGTTCATCTTGGGCGCGAACTGTGGCGGTGAAACCCGCATTCCGTGCTTCCACGGTACCCGTTGAATTTGCATTAAATTGGGCGGTGCCTGCGATTTGAGTTTGCGTCACAGCCATCGTCGCCGTTTGATTTTCAGGAACTTGCGTGGGCGTATAGGTGGCTGTCGGTAACGGTGTTTCAGTGGGTGTGTTGGTTGGCGTATAAGTGGCCGTGTAAGTCGGTGTAGCCGTCGGTGGTGGGAAAAGTTCCGGTTCCCATGAACTCCGCGTCAACAAAGCCCCGATGCCCAACATGACCAAAAACGCGACTAGAACAATTATATTGCGGGCTAAACGACGTTGTTTGAGATTACGAATCTGGGATTCCAGCCGTGAAACTTCAGTGCGGCGACCCAACATGCGGAATGGCTCTTCTTTGGTTACTGCTAACCAGCGTTCCGCCATCGGAATATTATTATCATCGAGTGCAAATTCCACGCGCTCAATATGCCGATTCAATAGGTCGGACAATAATGCGCGATAATTCGGATCTTGTGCTTGGCGTCTTAATCCCGCCAACATTTCCCGCGCTTGGGCCAAATCATTATCGGTATTCATGGCGATTAAGGAAGCCGCGCGATCCATAATTTGACGGCCACCGCCTAAATCTGCGCCAACTTGCTGCGCTTGTTGCAGGGTGGTCAAGGCTTTTTGGTCAGCAGGATCAATATCGACTGCGATTTCGAGCAAGTCTTGGGCTTCATTGGCAAACCGTAATTTTTCCTCAACGCCTTGCACAGCTTCAATACGCATCAAAGCACTCTCGCCTTGGGAGATGAGTTGAGCTTTGAGGCTATGTAGACGTTGATTGACTTCTTCAACCATTTCTTGCAAACGGGGACTGGCGGGCAATGTCTGACGAATCATCGCCAATTGGTTCAAAATATCCCGCAGAGCTTGGGCCCGTTCGGTCAAACTCCCACTAATCGCGCCGAGTTGAGCCGTTGTTTGGTCATATTGTTGGCGAACACGTTTGACGAGATCAATGCGTTCTTCAGCGGCAGGATCATTGGGGACTACCCGCAACGCGCCTTCATACTTATTGAGGGCGGCAGACCAATCATCTGCGGCCAGATGACGATCCCCTTCAGCTAAGAGTTCACGCGCCAGTGCCAAATCTTGAATTTCAAGGAGTGCCTGCTCCACATCTTTCCACGTGGGAATGCCGGCGCGGTCCGCAATATCACGCGCTTCACGATACAAACGTTGAGCTTCATCATAATTTCCAGCACGTACCAACGAATTGGCGCGGTTATAGGCTACCCGTGCATCAAAAGGAATGCGGTGATCAGGTACTACCCCACGCAATAAATTATCATCAGCTTTTTGCCGATAATCGAGGGCTTGTGGGTTGTCGGGGTCAATCGCTAATAACCGATTAGCCAAATCCACAGCTTGCGAATAATCGCCTGCATAATAGGCTTCAGTGACTTGGGTCAATAGTTGAGCGACTTGGGGATTCATTACATTATTTTGAGTTTGAGGTGCGCTTTCCTGCATTGGTGAAGCTTCCTCAAAATTGTCGGGAATAACCTCAACTGACTCGACGATTTCGGGATAGGGCGTTGGATCAGGGTCGGGTTCAGGTTCATTGAATTCAAGTTCAATGCCATACCGATCTAACAAGCCTTGTACATTGACCTCATGTTGGGGGCTATGCTCAGCGGCTTGGATCAATAATTCGTGTGTTTCTGCATAATCCGGATCAAGATCAAGGGCTTGGGCCAAAATATCAATGGCTTCGTCATAGTCGTGATCGTCCGTGGCAATATCAATCCGAATGCGAGCGCGGCGCAACAGGGCTCGAATTTCAGGATTATCTTCCCGTTCAGCGGTGGGTGAAGTTAAGCGGGCCAGTTGATTAAATAAATCGCGGGCTTCGCCTTCTAAGGGTGTGTTTTTGCAGTCAATGAGTAGTGATCGGGCTTGGTCTTCGAGTGGAGCGATTTGGGCGGCGGTGGCACTGGAAGGTAAATTCTCGATAGCCGCACGTAGTTCATCAAGCTCCTGACGTAAATCGCTCATTCAATCTCCTGATTGGTTATGAATTGGTTAGTGATTGTATTGTAACGAAACATAGCCGTTTCGCAACAGAGATTGATTGTAGGACTCTTGCCCTTCCCCTGACCACCCCAATTTATGAGGGATTTATTTGATTAGACCCGATTGTGTTGTCATCTACGACTAAAACTAAAGTGACATCTATATCGTCTTGTTGCGTGAAATCAAAAACTAAGTACACTAATTGTAATATGGGTGTTTCGCTCTGCTTGTACAGCACATATTTTGCTAAAAACAGAGTGTCCTATTTATCTCATTTCATCGTTTATCTTCGCTAGGAGTTCATATGTTAAAAAATACGAAAGTAGCTCTTATCTTCATTTCGGTCGGAATGTTGATGCTATTTGGGTGTAATATTTGGAGCTTTACAAGCCCCCGTGCCCAAATTTCATGCGATCGAACCGTCTTTAGTTTTAGCGGGATGACTCTCAATCCATCACTCGATTTTACGGGTGATGAAGAGGACTTAGCCATTTCATCAACTATCGAATTTTATGTAGTCAGTGATGCTTCGGGTAATATCATTGATATCTTGCCCGTGCTAGAGTTCTTGGGAGAAGATTTTTTTGATAGCGTCGAAACTATTGTGACAGAAAGTTTGTCACTGGAGGACGCTGTCGCTAATTTATCTGCATTTTACAGCGGTTATGGTGATACACATGTCTTCGAATATTACGAACCCGTCGGTAAACAAGATCTCACATTTTCGGTGGTAAGTATTCCTCTATATTCTCTAGTCGAAATTGGAGATGAAGGTGAAACATTGGATGAATTACTAGCCATTCCGGGGGCGCGTATCATCTATCAATCGACGCAAGCCTGTGGCGGCGTTATTACCATCAATGCGGGTATGATCCAAATTTCGACAAGTCAAGCTCAGCCTGTCTATGAAGATGCGGGCGGTGGATTGGTCCGCGTCGAAGGTCAGGAATTGTGGCTACCCCATGACTTTGATGGTAATGGCTTCGATACCTATCTCGTTCAAAGTACGCAAGAAGTTGATGGGCGGACATGGGTCGAAATTAGTCTAGCCGATAAGTACCCCAATGTCTGGGTTCCGCTGGATATGGTCACAATTATTGCACTAGAAGATTAAATCGACTAAACGATTTGTGCCTGAGTTTATGCTCAGCTATAATCTAGCAAAAGAACCTCGGTAAACGTACCGGGGTTTTCTTATTTTAACGCTAAGATGTGATTTTCAGTTTTCGCAAAGGGTGCAATCTGATGGCCAATCCATTTCCTGAACATATCGTGACCGGATCGCTTTGTTATATGTTTCAAGATAACCAAGTTCTCCTACTCAAGCGCAACCGCCCACCGCATATCGGTTTATGGTCTCCCCCCGGTGGCAAAATGGAACATGGCGAAACACCTCAGGAATGCTGTATTCGTGAAGTATACGAGGAAACAGGTCTGACTATCGCGAAGCCTGTCTTGCGGGGAATCCAGACCTCCGTGGATGTGGCCTATCCGGTGCACTGGTTGTTATTCATTTTTCGTGCTGAAAATCCAGTCGGTGAGCTTCAAGAAACCCCTGAAGGAGAATTAAGATGGATTGGGCTAGATGACATCGCACGTTATAATCGACCTTATACTGATGTTCAGTATTGGCCAGCGATTATTGACCCTGACGCGCCCTTATGGCAAGGCAAGTATGTCTATGATACGCCGGATAACTTATTGGAAGAAGCCAACTATTGACGAAATGAGGTTGTATGCAACTTAAAAGACTTGGCAACACAGGTCTGTTAACCACTGATATCGCGCTGGGAACTATGATTTTTGGCGAAGACTCTGATCGGAGCACATCCCCCGCTGAAGCTCAAAAAATTATCCATCGCTATATTGAAGCAGGTGGTAACCACATCGATACGGCCAATGTATATGCTGGCGGTCGCTCTGAAGAAATTGTCGGCCAAGCTATGCAAAATCATCCCCGTGATCAGATTATCATCGCAACTAAAGCTAATTTCCCTACCGGTTCAGGTCCAAATGATTGGGGACTCTCCCGCCACAATATTATGAATGCGGTCGAAGCCAGCCTGCGACGCTTAAGTATGGATTACATCGACCTATATTATATGCATTGTTGGGATGCCAATACGCCGATTGAAGAATCGCTACACGCTTTTGATGATTTAGCGCGCCAAGGCAAAGTGCGCTACATCGGTGTTTCGAATTTCAAAGCTTGGCAGGTCATGAAAGCTCTCGCGGTGAGTGATGCCAATGGCTGGGAACGTTTTGTGGCAGGTCAATATCAATACAGTTTGATTACCCGTGATATTGAGTATGAATTTCAAGATTTGTTGGAA
>JBNLCD010000075.1:0-14254 GCA_050303635.1 Anaerolineae bacterium | reverse complement strand
GAGCTATAGATTTTTTGCACCATCTGCATGGCGTCATCATCAACTTCGCCACCATAGCCTTCGACAATGATGCCTGAATAACCAATAATTGCATTCAATGGTGTACGGAGTTCATGGGAAATAGTTGCCAAGAATTGAGATTTTAAGCGCGAACTTTCTTGGGCAAAATTCATGGCAATTTGCAGATCTGCAATGAGCTTTTCGCGTTCTTGCTCAACTTTGCGATTGGCCACCAAACTATCGACCAATAGATTAAACCCCTGAATCAACTTACCAATTTCATCTTCGCCACGCTCTGGCATATAAGATTGCGTTGCCAGATCTTTCTCTTCTAAGCGTTTAAAGCGGCGAGTGACTTCTTGAATAGGGGCAACAATATCTTGATTGTAGAGATAAGCCACCATTGCCACAAAAGCAAAGATGGCCAAAACAGAAATTAAGGTCACATTGCGGATTGGGTTGGCTGTTTCCTCAAAAGTTGAAACCGGCACAAGGCTTGCGACAATCCAGCCACTTCTTGCTGAGCGTGCATAACTAATCGAAACATCCTCATTATTTACCGTGGTCGTCAGCGTACCTGAATCACCCTGAAATTGATCAACAATTTCTGGATCAAACAACGTACCGATACGTTCTTTGTCTGGATGATAGACCAAGCGACCTTTGGTATCTAAAACAATCAGATAGGTATCGTCACCAAAATCAATGCGATCATAATGATTAGCGAAAGTTGTAACCGAGTAATTGACTAGCAACAGCGCTTCGGGGTCTTGCTGAGCGGTATTCCGATTAAAGCGATAAAAAACGGTTCCCGCGGTAATGACTTGGGAATGCGATGAATCAGCATTGATGTTATCTTCAATACCTGCCCAAAAGACGAGCGTATCCCCAACTAATCCTTCTTCCCATAAATTAGTGTGAACATCCTCACGAATATTTTCCGCGACGAGCGTATCCCCAACGGTATAATACTCACCATTGAGCGCAAAAATATCAATGGAGACTAAGCCTTCAATATCAAGATACCCATTGAGAACATACCCAATCTTCGCTTCAGTCGAGAGGCGCGAATATGTATTACTGTTTGTCTTTTCAATGGAAACAGCATCGCGAATGTCTTGGATGCCAGAAATATTGGCAACCAAACTCTCAATTTGGGATTGTTCAAGATCAAGATAATCTAGTTGGTTGGCGACAATTTCTTGCGTGTAAGTTTCATTTTGCTCGCGCACAATATTAGATGCTGTCGTTAGCGACACAAAGCTAATGACAATGATCGGAACAATACTGAGCAATATCAAATAGCCAACAAACTTATAAGTAACATTGATATTCTTAAGCAATATCTACCTCACACCTACTCATCAACATTGTCTTGGGTAACAACAATCACATCAACCAAAACCAACATGTCGACATCTTCGTTGTTAAGTAGCTGGACAGCGGTTTCAACGCCTTTATAACCTTGCAGAGCGGCTTGTTGGTCAATTGTCGCTATCAGGTCCCCATCACGAATCGCTTGTTTGGCTTCATCTAAGGCATCATAACCCGCTACCAGCACATCGTCGCGATTATTATCTTTAAGATATTGAATCACACCCAACGCCATCATATCGTTCGAGGCAAAAACAGCCTGTACATCAGGATGTTCAAGGAAGAGATTTTCAGCCACCTCATAGGCCTCATCAATTTTCCAATTGGCCGTTTCTGAATCAACCATCTGAATATTTTCATTCTCGCCAAACGCTCTTTCAGCGCCAGCCAAACGATCTTGGGCATTTTGAGCCGTGCGGATTCCTTCTAAAATCACAACTTCAGCGGGCGAATCAATTTGATCACTGATAAATTGGGCTGATAAATAGGCACCATTTTGGTTATCGACGCTGATAAAAGGTACATTTACTAAGCCAACATTTGCAGATAACTCAGGATTTAGTTGGTTATCGATGTTGACAATGACGATGCCTGCATCCTGTGCTTTTTTGAGAATGGGAATCAAAGCTTCGGAATCACCGGGGGCAATGACAATGGCATCCACGTCGTCTTGAATAAGACTTTCAATGATTTGAATTTGTTGTTCAATTGAGGTTTCTTGTGCGGCAGTTCGCACGACGAGATCGATGTCGTAATCCGTGGCGGCGTCACGTGCCCCTTTTTCCATTTCAACAAAGAAAGGATTAGTTAACGTTTTCATGACAAGGGCGATCGTATATTTTGATGTTTCAGTGTTGTCAGGTGATGTTTGATTATCTTTTTTCTCTTCAGATCCACATGCCGACACTAAAAGTAAAATCGTAACAAGTAGAAGAATTGGCCATCTTTTCATCCTAATAAGGCTCCTTAATGTGAGGATTGGGTGGATTAGCTCTCGAACGTGAATTGGATGATAGATTGACAACATTGATATAACACGAAGCAAAGATTACTTCGATATAAATATTGTAAGTGTCAAGTTAAATTTTCGCAAAAAAATTAATAAGTATTTGGAGAATTAATAAGGCTCTATGTTTCTATAATTTTATAACCAACTCCCCAGACCGTTTCAATAGTGGCCGTGCTACCTGCTAATTTATGACGTAAATGCGCAATATGCACGTCAACCGTGCGGGTTTGTCCGTAAAAATCAAAGCCCCAAACTGTATCTAGCAATTGCTCACGGCTTAGCACAATATCTTTGTTTTCCATTAAGGTCATCAAGAGATCGAATTCTTTAGTACGCAAATCTGCTAATTCACCATCAACACGTACGGTACGACTCCCTGCATCGAGCATTAAATTTCCAATTTGCCAGATCGGGGAAGTGGCTTTGTCAGAATGTCGGGAAGGTTCTGAGCGTCGCAATATAGCCTTAACCCGTGCCACGAGTTCGCGCGGATTAAAGGGTTTGGTCATGTAATCATCTGCCCCCAATTCAAGCCCAACAATTTTATCAATATCATCATCCCGCGCTGTTAGCATTAAGATGGGCACATCTGAGTGTGCACGAATCCGCTTGCAAACTTCCCAGCCATCGAGCGCAGGGAGCATTAGATCAAGCACAATCAGGGCAGGATTATTCTTTTCTGCCATATCTAACGCGCTTAAACCATCACTGGCACTAATGGTTTGAAAATTCTCTTGCTCCAAATACAGACTCGCCAATTGAATAATATTAGGCTCATCATCAACCAGCAAAATGACATTATTGTCAGACATGAATCATATCCTTCGTGATAGAAGCGCAAATAAAATTAGGTCTTAACCCCGTATTCAATACGTTAACTTTAAACCTACGGTATTAAAATAACGATAATTGTTTGGGCTTCGGCGGCGGTGGTGTGTTATCCGGTGGGTTCTTGGCCAGTTCATCTAAGAGTGATTTGAGTTTCTTAAAATCATTTACCATAACTTCTTTCAAATTGGGATTACGAAGCACGGCGGCAGGGTGAAAAAGAGGAAAGTAGATACGGCCATCTTGCCGAACTTCTTGGCCATGAATCTTGGAGATTTTACCTTTTGGAATAAAGTGTGCCATGCTAAATCGACCAAGTGTTGCAATAACATGTGGCTGAATAATCGACATTTGGCGACTTAAATAGCTTTCACAGGCTTCAATTTCTGGATTGAGAGGGTCACGATTATCAGGCGGACGACAACGCACAATATTGGTGATAAAAACATCTTCGCGCGTCAGTCCGATACCTTCCAGCAGTTGTTCCAAATAACGCCCTGACGCACCCACAAAAGGCCGTGCTTGCTGATCTTCATGGAAACCCGGTGCTTCTCCGGCAAAAACAAGTCGTGCATTAGATGGGCCTTCCCCAGCTACCGCATGTATCCGACCTTTATGCAAAGGACATTTGGTACACATCTTAATCTCATTGGCAATTTCAGTTAATTTTGCCTGCTTAGCTTCTTGAGATAATTGTTCAGTCATGACCAAATGTCCTTATCATTTCTATTTAATTGTTGGGATTAGGCAAATCTGCTTGCTAATCCTTAATGCCTGCCATCAACAAACCAAGTTGTTCACGGGTTGCGGTCGCGGCGTCAACTTCATCAATGACCTCGCCACGATACATTACGGCGATACGGTCCGCTAATGACATAATTTCGTCAAGCTCGGCTGATACAAGCAAAACTGCCGCGCCTTCATCACGTTGGGCAATAATTTGCTTGTGAATAAACTCAATCGACCCGACATCAATCCCGCGCGTTGGTTGGGAGGCAATCAGCAAACGGGGTTTACGGCTAAATTCACGGGCAACCACGACTTTTTGTTGGTTACCACCAGATAGCGAACCACCTGTTGTTAAGGCTGACGGAGTACGAATATCAAACTCGTCAATGAGAGCATTGGCATGATCCAATGTTGAAGATGAATTCAAAACCAGACCCTTTTTAGGTTGCCAGCCCAGATTAAGCAGGCCTGCCCGACTAAACCGCATGACTAAACTTGCGATCAAGTGTGCCACAATACTTAACACAAGCGTGACGATAATTAGAGATAGTAATGAAACCATCAATGGATCGCTGAGGTATTGAGCCAAGGGACCCGTCAATGCGCGATCTGAAGGAACAGTGCTATAACGACTTGGTACGTGGAAATAATCCAATACACTGGACCAGATAAATGAATTCCACATGGATACCCACGCTGTTCCTAAGGCAAAGAAAACCAGTCCAAACACGGTTCCATAAATGGCTGTGAGTGGGAATAGCTGAGGGGCATCAGGCGCTTCCGCATAGGGTGATTCATAGTAATCATTCAAAATAAGATTGTCAGCCACCGTGAAGGGCTTGACTAAACCAAAACGCAAACGGTCTTCCGGGA
Source organism: Anaerolineae bacterium (assembly GCA_050303635.1). Taxonomy (GTDB): domain Bacteria; phylum Chloroflexota; class Anaerolineae; order Aggregatilineales; family J027; genus JAKEEQ01. The sequence goes on along the minus strand of JBNLCD010000075.1, from coordinate 9,441 downwards.
CATGGGAGACTTGCGCATCTTTAATCCGACGGGGTGTGATTTCTACAGATTGGACAACGCGCATTTGGAAAAGACTATCATAGATGGTGGTCGTCTTTTCCGTCTCACGCACATTATCAAGTAATAGACTAATTACAACAGGGATAATCAACATACCGAAGAAACCAAGAATTGCCGCCGTTTCAGGATGCGTTTCGCTACCGATAAGCCAATAAATCCGGTCAAATACAGCGAATGTCGCGATGTACCGAACGGGTGTTTGTAACAAGTAGCGAATGAGTAACAATGGATTGATACCAATGCTACCCTCACCTGTCGGAATTTGGATGGTGATGACATCATTCACTTCAATACGAATACCCTGCATCATTTTACCGAGCGTTTGACCACGCCAACTCCACATCCAAAGATGATAAGCCGCATCAATGGCTAAGAAGCTAATAAGTGTGTTTTGCGAACTTAGCTTAAAGGCTTCAGAATCTTCCCCAAGATAGGAGATGAAATAGCTGACGATAATAGCGATAGCGCCGACAAACAAAATATCAATTAAAACAGCCATCATACGTTGGAAATAATTAGCCAAAGCTGGATGTTCTGATTTCAGCGGTTGCCCCATCAAACGGACAGCGCCTTCGTCAAGTTTACGTAAACCAGTGAGCACTTCCACCAACTCAGTTTGACCATTCCCTTGAACACCGGCAATCCCAAGTACTTCACCCGCCCGCACATCGAAAGAAACACCCTTCAACGCGGGTGCACCCCGGTTATCAAGCGCATATAAGCCTTCGACTTCTAGAATAGGTTCAGCCGGTTGGGCTTCGTCTTTATCAACCCGAAGCAAGACTTCACGCCCGACCATCATGGCCGCTAAACTTGCTTCAGTGGCATCTTGCGTCGTGGTTGTACCCACAACTTCACCACCCCGCATGACCACAATTCGATTGGCTACCTCAAAAACTTCTTTGAGTTTATGGGTAATAAAGATAATGGAAACGCCTTCAGCCGCAAGCTCTCGCATAATCCGGAAAAGTTCTTTACCTTCTTGCGGTGTCAATACAGCCGTGGGTTCATCCAAAATAAGCACATCGGCTTCACGATACAGCGCTTTGATGATTTCAACCCGTTGTTGCAAACCCACTGGTAATTTTTCAATAATCGCGGTCGGGTCAACTTCTAAACCATATTGACGTGACAATTCACGTACATGATTAGCCGCCTTTTGGGTGTCACGGACACTCAAGGCAACATATAAATTCGAGAGAATCGCATCAATAATGGTATCAATCGGGTTAATCGGTAATATTTCATCTTGGCGATTGATACGGTCGCGGTGCGTAAAATAAATTGAGCTACCGATGGCCGCTATACCAATTAAAACAATGACCACATGGATGCCTGTGCTTAATTGGCTCGGTTCAACAATGAGGAACCCAACGTAGAAAATTCCAAGGGCAACGAGCGTACCCAATCCGATATTACTAAATACAGACGGGAAAGGCTGACGTCCGCGCCAACTTCGAATACCAAGAATAGCAAATAGAATAAGTAACAAACTGAGGACCAAATCTTCAACGATCGGCGGGGTTTCTTCAACCGCATCACGTAAAACGGGGTCAAGACCTTGCCATTCATTGGATTGTGCTTCTAATCGGTAAGTATCGATTTCTGTTTGTTGGGTTGCGGTGACGATATAGGCTTCATCAATTTCTCTAAAGAGTTCGTCAAATTGATCATCAAAACTATCGCCTGCTTGTTCAATACCTCGCCAATTCGGAGTAAAGGAACGCGTCTGAACGGTGCTCCCTTTAGCAAGCGGATTAACTTCAGTATCTTCAGCCACCACAAAATCATCAGGTTCTAAGATGCGTTCCTCTTGAATTTGTGGCTGATTTTGGAGAATGGCTGTCGTAATGCCCATTTGCGCTACCCGGAAAGCTAAACCGCTCATCCATAAGGCCACAAAGAGCAGGCCGACACGCCATGCAAAACCCCAGACAACGCGCATAGTCGCAGAAACAGAGTCCCAATGATCAAACAGGAAAGTCAGCACATAGGCGATGCCATAGCTCACTATTGCGCTTAGACCTAATGTGAGGCCAAAAGGTACGAGGAATTGTAGTGTTTCTTCGGTAGAGCGTGTTTTAATAAGGAACCCGAAGGCGGCTAACAGCACAAATGTCCCCAAGAAGGCTTGCCACCACCGATCATGATTTTCTTCATTTGGCATATTACCTGCGCGCCAAAAGGCAACACCATAACTGGGAATAAGCAAGACTACCAAAATACCCCACATTGGAATCATTTTAGATAGAACAACGTCGCCGGTGCTGATCCCGCCTGCACTGAGGGCTAGCAAAACGATGAACAAGACTTCACGTGTTGCTTTGAAATAGCCTTGTAACCATCTAAAAGACGTGCGCAATGTAATCAATGCAACGATGCCAATTAAAATCAAAATAGTTTGGGAAAATATCGAAGACCCTTGCCCGGTTTCTGTTATTAAATCACCCACAGAATCACCGGCAAAAAGACCAATAATAAATCGTAGCGCCACAATAATGCCTGCGGCTACGATACCCAAAATTAGACGAATGACCAGCATATTGGCACTGACGGGTTTATCCGCTTTAGGAGCCAGAATTGGCATAAAGACAGCAAATGGTAAAAAGGCCGCAAAAAACAGAATGACGAGCATGTCATAAATCAAAGATTGGGCACCACCCCAATCATCACCCATGAAATTACCCAATAAAGCAAAGAGTGGTGAATTTGCATAAGTGAGTTGATAACCCAAAATCATGACCAAAAAGGTCAAGAATAATCCCCAAAACAAATTGAGCAATTTGGGGCGTTCACGTTCTTCACCAAGTACAACATTTTCCGCCACAGACATCACAGGCACGAGTTGGAAGTGTTGATGGACCATCCCAATCCCGCTATGAATAGCTTCGCGAGGGTTAGAAAAGCGAACCTCTTTGCCTTTCAAGTAAACTTCACCTTCGTCTTGTTGATACAAGCCGTAGATGATATTCATCAGGGTACTTTTACCAGCCCCATTTTCACCCAACAATGCCAGAATTTCGCCACGACGCAATTTGAAATTAACATTGCTATTGGCGAGCACACCGGGGAAGCGTTTGACGATATCCTGTACTTCAAGCACAACATCATCATTTGATTCTTCGGGGGAAGGTGTCATATTTTCTGCGGGCATTACATCATCAGTCATGCCAAAAAGCCTTTTTAAGAATAGAAATCAATTGATTAAATACACTGCCAAATACAGAAGATCGCTTTTTTATAACGAATGAGACGCTGAAGCCACCTCGTTATAAATTTTATTGGGATATCTTTATTCCCAAAACCCTTTGGTAGAGACCATAAAAAGGGTCTTTCGTCCCCTGCTCAATCTAGGTAAATTTTCTTTGGGGTACGAATTTATGATCTACTGCAATAACTTGTTTTTCACGATCAAGTTAGCTTATTGATATACCCCTCAAATTTAGCAAGCCTTGCGGCAAATTGCCACTCTGACTTTGACCACTTTTGCAAACTAGCCATGCCTAAGATTTGCGTTGTTGTTGGATACTTTTTAAGAGAGCTTGCACTTCATTTAAGGATAAATCTTGCCACTCACCAATGCCTAGTCCATCCAAATTAATGGGGCCGATATGCGTCCGAATAAGGCGGAGCGTTGGATGACCAACTGCGGCAGTCATCCGTCGAACCTGACGATTCCGCCCTTCGGTTAAAGTCAACTCGATAAAGGCCGTCGGGACTGTTTTGCGAAAGCGGACGGGTGGGTCACGCTCCGGTAAGACAGGTGCCTCAGCCAATAATTTTACTTTAGCCGGACGGGTCTTTTTCCCTTTGATGACAACACCTTGCCGTAATTTTTGAAGCGCTTCTTCATCCGGCACATGCTCAACTTGGACCAGATAGGTCCGCGGATGCTTAAATTTAGGGTCGGTCAATTGGTGATTGAGATTATTGTCATTTGTGAGAAGCAACAACCCCTCACTATCTTTATCTAAGCGCCCTGCCGCATAAACCCCCGGTACATCCACATACTCACTCAGTGTGGACCGTCCTTCATCATCGGTAAATTTAGTTAAGACGCCATAGGGTTTATAAAAGCGCAGGACACGTTGAGTCGTCATTGTCAATTCCTTTGAGGGATAGCTCAAGCTGGCCGATAAGCCGCGTTCTGTACCTAAAAAAGGGGCAGTTATCTATCTAGGATGCCAGTTACCTGACACCTCAAGCGGTCTACCCGAAGCTCAAATGGAACGGGTCGCTCCTTGCTTCTGCTTGACCTTGCTCCTGATGGGGTTTGCCTAGCCGCACATGTTGCCATCTGCGCTGGTGTGCTCTTACCACGCCGTTTCACCCTCACCCATTCAAATTGAATGGGCACTCTCCTCTCTGTTGCACTATGCCGTCAGGTCACCCTGCCTGGCAGTTAGCCAGCATCATACCCTGCGGAGCGCGGACTTTCCTCACCATATAACGAAGATATGGCGCAACTGCCTAGCCAGCTTGAGTAAACGTATTTTAGCAATAGATAGGGGTATTCAACACCCTAGGTTAGGGCAATTTAGCAGATAGGGTGCGTGTCACTCAATCAATCCATAGCGCAGAGCCATCAACGCGGCTTGGGTGCGGTCAGAAACATCTAATTTTTCAAAAATAGTACTCAAATAGTTGCGGACGGTACCATGACTCAAATAAAGCTCATCAGAAATGGCCTGATTACTATAACCGCGTGCCAATAAAATCAGAATTTCCCGCTCACGGTCAGTTAAACTATCCAACACCGCTGATTCGGGTGCTTTTTCTTGCAGTGCGATATGACTCAAAAGCGTTGTTGCCACACTTGGTGTGATATGACTTTCACCAGCGGCAGTGCCACGAATAGCTTCGAGTAATTGTTCGCGGGGCGTATCTTTGAGCAGATAACCTTTGGCACCACTGCGGATTGCATCGAATACCCATTCATCGGCATCAAAGGTGGTTAAGACCAAGACTTTGGCGTTTGGAAAATTCGTATGAATTTGGTACGTTGCTTCAATGCCATTCATGACCGGCATTTTTAAATCCATTAGCACCACGTCTGGTGAGAATTTTTCAACTAAATCAATGGCTTCCGCGCCGTTGCTGGCCGTTCCGACGACTTCTACATCATTTACTGCACTTAAGATTGCGGATAGTCCATCCCGCACAATATCTTGGTCATCAACAATAATCACGTTTATCATTGCTCGTCCTCTATTTCTACCCGCACGATAGTGCCCTTACCGGGAGCGGATTGAATCGTTAGTTGTCCGCCTAGACTCTCAATGCGTTCTTGCATACCCTGTAACCCAAACTTATTCTCTGCTTTTGCGCCGTCCATATCAAATCCCCGGCCATTATCTGAAATGGTCAGCAGAATACGGCCGAAGTCACGTTGTAAACTAACATTAACATAGTTTGCATGGGCATGTCGCACAATATTTGAAAGTCCTTCTTGCGCTACCCGATAAATAGCCAATTCAATATCTGGACTGAGATTGTCCATATCGCCTTTTTGAAAGGTCTCAACTTCAATTTGGGTTCGACTGGCGACTGATTTAGCTAGCTCCTCAATTGCCAGCCACAACCCAAAATCTTCCAGTGGAGACAGGCGTAAAGCTTGAATCGCTTGCCGTGTTTCATTCATACTCGATCGAATAGTGCTAATCGCTTGGTGGAGCATCTGATAGGCTCGCTCTTGATCAACATTCCATAGGGCGTCAATGCCTTCCAATTGCACAGCTAAGCCGCTTTGCGCATGGGCTAAGGTATCATGCAATTCACGCGCAACGCGATTGCGTTCCCGTGTCGTCGCAAGTTGATCTAACGTAGCCGCCATATGGGCTAATTTACGGTTGGCATGCCTAAGTTCATTGCGTTGCATGCGCTGTTCATTGACTAAGCGAGATATAAAATAGCCAATTGCTAGATGAATAATGAGACCAAACAAAATCACTGTGATATAAGTCGGATCAACAACGATCCCAATATTCCAAGTAATGGCAACCAGCACCGTGTAAAAAGCATAGACGCTCAGACTAAAGAAAATCACTTCCTGAAAACGATATTGCCAGGCGACCATCAGCACCGGAATAAGCAAGGTTATCGTCAAAACACCCAGATTACCTTGAATGGCCATCGCGGCGCTTTCATTTAAGCCCGGACTAAGTTTCAAACCGATCAACTGTGTTAGGATAATTTCCAGCACCGCCAATCCCAAAGCCACTGGCAAATAGAATTGTTTTAAGCGCCTGAATAGCCAATCAAAATTTAGATAACCTAATACAATCAACAAACCTGTCCCCCGCAAGGCTATCCGGGTAAGCGTGGTGTTCGCGTCGCGGAAGATCAGAGATAGTGGAATAACAAGAAGCAGAAATGCTAATTGGATAAGCAAAAACAAACGAAAAACTTCGATTAAGCCGGGTTCGATTTTCTTGTAGTCATTCATAGTTTTTAGCATATATCAGTATTTCTTCCTCGTGCTATTCATGCTTGTCATTTCTCCCACATGACATTTGTCATCTCGGATATGACAAGGCTCCCCTCAAGCTGATGACGCATTGCACTCCCTGTTACCGATTGTAATTTTATAGATTGTATGTGGCAAACAATCAAACAAGGGAATACAGGAATGTCAGAACCATTTATCAAAATCAACAATCTTGTCAAAAATTATGATACACCAGCGGGTAGCCTAAACGTGCTTAAAGACGTTAATTTTGAAGCTAAGCAAGGTGATTTTATCGCCATTGTTGGCCCCTCTGGTATTGGCAAGACGACTTTACTCAACATGCTGACTGGTGTCGATAAACCAACCGAAGGCATGGTCCAAATCGGTGAAGTCAATGTTTCCAACGCCAGCGAAAGACAACTCACGAAGTGGCGTGCTAGCAATATTGGCATCGTTTTTCAGCAATTTCAACTTCTGCCAACTTTAAGTGTTGCTGAAAATGTAATGTTTCCGATGGATTTCACCAATACCCATCCAACTCCAGAGCGTCGTGAAATAGCCGAAAGTATCCTCGGTCAATTTGGCGTCCAAGATCAAGCCGATAAAACACCCGATATGCTTTCTGGTGGCCAACAACAACGGGTTGCGATTGCGCGCGCTTTGGCCACCCATCCCCCGCTCATTGTGGGTGATGAACCAACCGCTAACTTAGACCGCATGAGCGCCACCAATGTTTTCGACAAATTCCGTGAGCTCGCTATTCAAGGCTCAACGGTCATCATCACGACCTATGATCGTGAACTCGTTAAATCGGTGCCGATTGTCTACGAACTAGATAACGGACATCTCGTTCAAACAAGTAACCAAAATCACTAAACCCCCAACCATAGTCTGGGAAATTTGAGGAGAGAGAACAAACACAATGAATAAATCATCACTACGTAAAATTGGGGGAGATATTTTTACCCGTAAAGGACGCACTGCTTTAGTCGCCGTCAGCATCTTTATTGGTGTATTAGGCGTCGTGGTGCTCATCACCGCTGGCGATTTAATTGTTCGGCAAATGAACGAAGATATTCAGGCCGAAGAATTACCAATGGTTCAGGAAATTGTATCTGTTCCAGGTGATGGTGATGCCATTATCGACAATTCAGAATATCTAGACATACTCAACAGTTTAGATGGAATCGACGTCGTTGAGGGGCAAGCTAATTATCCCTTCTTTTGGAAAAATACGGATGAAAGTCGTTTTCGCGAATCCCGCATCTTTGCTTTTTCCGAAGATTTTGAGGATGTGCAAATTCAACCACTCCGCTTAGTACATGGTGAATATCCGACAGTTGGCTCACAAGAATTGGCTATCGAGCAACGGATGGCCGATGATTTTGAATTAGGCGTCGGGGATACCATTGATGTTCGGATTTTGAACGATGAATTAACCACCGAAACATGGACGATTGTCGGCATTGTTTTCCATCCCTATAACCAACAACCGAGTGATACCATGTATGCCGCTTATGAAGACGCGCAATGCTTGGGTGGTTTTACGGGATTTAGTGGCATTTATGCCCGGTACACTGATTATGCTCTGGTTGAAGATAACCTAGATACTTTCTCGACCGCTATTGCAGAAGAGACCCCATATAATGTGGTTTTTACCATGTTTGAGAATCCTGAAGAAAGCTCAATTATTGAGACCACCAAGCAATTTACCCAAATCCTCTCTGCTTTAGCGATTGTGGCGATGGTCGTCTCTGGCTTCCTCGTGATTAATGTTGTCAGCAATATTGTCGTTGAACAACGCAAACAAATTGGGGTTATGAAATCGCTTGGGGCGACTCGCTTTGAGACATTTAATATGTATGCGGGGATTGCTTTCGTCTACGGCCTATTAGGTATGGTGCCCGGTGTGCTCCTCGGTATTCCTTTGGGTTATCAAATGGCCGTTATTGTGGGCGATTTTGCCAACACAATGATTGATGGATTTGCCATTTCGCCGCTTGCTGTGGGTCTCGGTACCGTTTTAGGCATTGGTATACCGGTTTTTGCTTCGGTGCTCCCCGTCTATAACGGCACTAAAGTCACTATCTTAGATGCCATGACTGACTTAGGGATTACCGCCAATGCGAATGCCGATGCGTTGACCAAATTTGTCCGCCGTTTGCCTCTGCCCATGAATATTAAGATGTCATTATCAAACATCACACAAAAGAAGGGGCGTTTGGCTTTAACAATTGTGACGTTGACATTAGCCGTTTCAGCTTTTATGGGTGTCTCAGGTGTGTTTTATGAATTGAACTCAACTCTGCAAAATCTATTGGATACTTTCCAATATGACGCCCAAATTCAACCCACAACCAGTCAAGATTACGAAAAAATTCGTACGTTGATTATGGAAAATGTGGACGAAGTTGAAGATGTTTATCCCGGCACGGGTGCCGCAGTCCAAGTCGATGGCTATGTCTCAGCCTTGTCAGACACAAGTCAATTGCTTGTCACAGGGATTGATCCGGCGGCGCCTCTCCTCGACTTTGATTTACAAGAAGGTGAAGCTTGGACCAATGATCCCCAGCGCGAAGGTATCGTCTTGACCAATGAAGTTGTTGATCAAGTTGGTAAATCGGTGGGGGATACCATCGTCATTTCTTTGAGTGGCCGTGAGCTTGAATTGGAAATTATCGGGATTGCAAATTTCCCATTCGATATCGGCTTCATGCAATGGCAACAACTCGCTGAATTTACGGGCAATACCCAAGGCGCACCGGTGGCTAATCAATACTTCACAAGTTTGCCACTGGCAGGCTATAGCGGAACGTTACCGGATAATGCCATAACAATGTGGGGCATTAACGATCAAGTCGCCAGCTTTGTTCAAATCAGTGGTGGCAACGCGCTTGTTAGTGGCGAACCGCAAGTGATGATTACCGCTGATC
>JBNLCD010000074.1:0-14367 GCA_050303635.1 Anaerolineae bacterium | reverse complement strand
TGAATGAAGAACGTGTCACCGATCCCGAAGATACAGTCGGTACGATCTACTACATGGCTCCAGAAGTTTTCAAGGGTCTGCCGATTGACTTCACCGCTGATATTTGGTCATTTGGTGTCATGCTTTTTGAGATGATAACTGGTAAGTTACCCTTCAATAGTGATTCCGTAGAGCATGTTCTCTTCAGTATTATTAAAGGTGAAGTCCCGGATTTGGAAACATTGTGTCCAGATTGCCCCATTCCGCTCATTGATTTAGTTTATCGTATGTTGGAAAAAGACCCACACGCGCGTCTTGCTTCTGTCCGTATCGTGGGGGCCGAGTTAGAAGCTATTTTGGAGAATCGTCCGGTTTCAACTGTGCAAAATCATCCTGTGCCCAATACGCATACTTTTGTTTTCGGTAAAGCGGATGACCGCAATTTTGACTCCGAATCCAGTAGCCAAATTAAGAAACTCCACCATTTTCCCGCTGAACTAACGCCCTTTGTCGGACGGGAAGTTGAACTGCTTGAAATTGAAAAAATCTTGAATAATCCTGATATGCGTTTACTCAGTATTATTGCACCGGGCGGCATGGGTAAAACTCGCCTCAGTTTACAAGTTGGCCAAAATCAGGCTGATAAATTTGACGACGGCGTCTATTTTATCGAACTTGCCCCGCTCTCAGATGCTGGCTCAATTCTGCCTGCGCTGGGTGAAACATTGGGTTATCAATTTCAGTCTGATGGTCGGAGTGATCAGCAACAAATTGTGGATTTCCTCAGCAATAAAAATCTCTTACTTGTGATGGATAACTGGGAACATATCCTCGATGGTGCCCCACTTGTAACCAGCATCTTGCAAGCCGCCCCACGGGTCAAAATCTTAGCGACCTCACGCCAACGTCTGAGCCAACCAGGTGAAACCTTGCTTCACCTGGCGGGTATGGATTTGCCTGAATTGTCCAGCACTACCCAAGCCCATGACTATGCGGCAATCAAGCTCTTTGTGAACAGCGCCACCCGCGCGAACCCATCTTTTGAATTATCGCTTGAGAATTTATCCGCCGTGACACAAATTTGCCAGATTGTAGAAGGGCTACCGCTCGGCATTGTCTTAGCGGCGGCTTGGGTGGCTATGCTATCCCCTGAAGAGATATTGGATGAAATCCAACAAGGCATTGACTTTCTGGAAGATGAAAGCGGGGGACTACCCGCTCGTCAACATAGTATTCGCGCCGTCTTTGATTATTCATGGCATCAACTGACCGAAACTGAGCAACAGATTTTTATGAAAATCAGTGTTTTCCGGGGTGGTTTTACGCGGGAAGCGGCGCAGAAAATTACAGGAGCCAAACTCAAAGACTTGATGTCTATACTCAATAAAGCCTTATTACGCCGAGATGCAACGTCGGGCCGTTATCAAGTCCATGAACTCTTACGCCAATATGCCGCCGAAAAGCTAGTAGAATCCGATCAAGTCAGCACGGTGAATGCTCAGCACAGCGAATTCTATCTCGATTACATCACCCAACTCAGTGATAAACTTAAATCGCATGGTCAAATCCAAACACTAGGCGTTATCGAAGTCGATTTTGAGAATATCAAACGCGCATGGCAATATGCAGTCAAAGAACATCAATGGCCATCCATTGATAACACGCTTGAATCTGTGGAATTGTTCTGCACCTTACGGAATCGACGGCAAGATGGCCACACGCTCTTTGATATAGCCCGTCGTGAAATGATAGTAAGCCCAGATGCACCTGAGAGTCTTAAGCATCGCTTGGCGATTAGGTTTAGCCACTCGGTGGGTGATACACAACAACTTGAAAACGATCTGCAAGAAGCATTGAATTATGCACATTCCAATGATGATTTACCCGAAAAAGCTTACTGTCTATCTCAACTCGGTATTATTGCGTATAACGCTCACCAAGATATTCCTAAATCAATCACTTATTTTGAAGGTGGTATTCATATTTATCGCCAGCTAAATGAAGCTTACTATCTGGGGAATATACTCAGCCGTTTGGCCGAAGCTTACCAAATGCAGGGAGATTTCGAGCGTACCGGACAATTCAATCAAGAAGCCTATGCACTGCAAAAACAACACGGCAACGAAATTGGTATGGCTCAAACCGGACGCGCCATTGGCATGGGTACCTTCATGGCGGGGATGATTCCGGAAAGTTTCGCCTCCAATCAGCAATCTTACGACATTTATCGCCGCGCCAATAATCTCGCGAATCAAGCTGAAACGCTCATGTTCTATGGCTGGATGATCTATGATGTCGGCGAATTTGAAACAGGCCACCAAAGTCTTAACGAAGCACTTCGTCTTGCGCAAGAAGTCGGGATGTATTCGACGGAGGCATGGACCTTGGCTATTTTGAGTATCAAAAACACCATTGAAGGCGACATAGACACGGCCGCCCAACTCCTAGAACAATCGAAAAGTATTGATACCAACCCATTTCAACAAACCGGGGCCGGCGACTCGTGGCTTCAACTAGTCATTACGTGGTCTGAAACCATGTTAGCCCTTGGCCAAGAAAATTATGACAAGGCCCAAAAGCTTCTGCAACCAATTTTAGAACAAGCTTATCAAACCTATAGCATCGGATTTGCCATTTATTTCTTCCCGATGATCGGAATGATTTATGCTCAGCAAGGCGATGCCGTTTATGCGACAAAATTGCTGGCTATTCTGCATCAAAAAGAATGTACCGCGTGGCGTTCCAAATGGACAATCCTCAATAACACGCTGGCCAACTTAAAACAACAACTTGGCCACGAAGCATTTAATGAAGCATGGCAAGCTGGTGAAAAGCTTGATCCGATTGCCACCTTCGGTGAAATTCTTAACGACTGGCAACAATAATCTCACAACATAAAACGGGACATCTTAATAATGAGATGTCCCGCTGAGATTTTATATTCAATTTTAGTTGATTGCGAAGCCTAAGCTGTCGCTGGTTGCGGTTGTTTCTGCGCTAAGAGTTCAGTCAATTGCTTGATATTTGTATAGCTTGAGTCAATGAGATAATTCCTGTAGCTTTGACCCAGTTGCGTGGTGATAGATACGGTATAACTGCGCCCGACGGGAATAATCAAATACCAGTGGGTGGTGCGCACCATGCTCACATTATAGAAGTTGGTATACAGAAATTCACTGGATTGACCCATACGCGTGACCCGCATCCCGTTTTCAAAAAACTCATAGTGCGTTTGCATCTTCCGCAATAAGCGTACGATTGAAAGCGGAATCATGAGCGCCAAAATACCCGCCGGTAGCACAAAGACAATCGGATTCATGCCTTCATCCGCCAACGTATCCAGTTCTGGCAAACCAAATAGTATGAACGTGCCGAGCGCAACGCCCAACAAGGCAATAATGATAATCCCACCGATGAGACTAATCATTTTGAATTTATGATCGGTTAATTTTTTACCCAATTGAACACTATAATCCACGATAAACCTCCCCAATTTATCAAGAGATTGAAATTATCATAAAGCCAAATCCTTTTAACTGTAGATGGCTTAGATTTTGTTAACTTAGTAAAGTAGAATTGTATTGTCGCACAGACTGAATGAGCAGACAACTGATCTCAGCAAAAAAGACAATTTGTAATTTCGCAAATTGTCTTTTGGTTATTGATCTTAGTGTGAGTTTTGGATAATCAAGGGCCTAAAGACCCGTGTTAAGAGAATAACTTAGAGTTGAAGTGGCTCTGTTCCCCTCAATGAGTTATAACAAGGTGGCTTTAGCTCCTTGCCTTGGAAGTAACTTAGCCATTATCTGCTTCCGTGCTCAAGACTAAACCAAAACTCACGTTATCTTAAAAATGAGTTCGGCCCTAAAAATCTTCGACCTCAGGGTAAGCTTCTTGCAACAGGCCTTTGATATAATCTTTGTAACCGAGCGCAAATTCTTCAGAACTGGCTTCAAACCGAAGACTTAGAACCGGTTCAGTCCCGGATGGCCGCAACAAACCCCAGCCTTCTTCAAACATAACCCGTAAACCGTCTACATCTACGATTTTTTCGCGTCCCAACAAGATTTTCACACGCTGGATAACTTCGCTCTTCTTATCTTCGGGGCAATGCGGGCGATATTCTGGCGTGGTGAAAAATTGCGGTAAGGTTGAGAGTTGCGCTGACAAGGTGACATCGGTATTGGAGAGCATTTCGACGATGCGTCCGGCGGCATAAATACCATCATCAAAGCCGGGATAGCGATCGGCAAAAAACATGTGACCACTACTTTCGCCACCGAAAACAGCTTCCTCACTTTGCATCTTCGACTTAATACGGGCATGACCAGACGCCCACATTAAAGCATCGCCACCAAAATCTTCAACCGTTTGGAAGACAACTTGGCTACTCAAAACATCGCCCACGAATTTCACGCCTTCGGGGAAACGTGGCAAAATATCAGTGGCCAACCAAGCCATAATCTTGTCAGCCGGAACATGTTGCCCACGTTCATCAACCACACCGACGCGATCCGCATCACCATCAAAAGCCAAGCCAACATCTGCGCCGACCTCAACCACTTTAGCGGCCAGCTCACGCATATTTTCAGCTTTTTCTGGATTAGGGTGATGATTGGGGAATGTGCCGTCTGGTTCACAATACATTTCAATAACTTCATGTCCCTGTTGACGCAAAATATCTGGGGCATAAAAGCCACCCATGCCATTGCCACCATCGACCACAACTTTCAGTTGTCGACCTTGGCGGAAAGACGCGGCAAGTTGCACTTTGTACGCATCATTCACATTGGGCAGATCATAAACTTTGGCTCGACCTTCGCGATAAATACCCTGCCGAATCAATTCATAAAAGGCCTGAATATCATCACCCCAAACAGGTTTCAAGCCAACGACCATCTTGAACCCGTTGAATTCAGCCGCTAGATGACTGCCCGTAATCATGACGCCGGCCGTACCTTGTGTATAGGCTTGGCTATATAAAACTGGCGTCGCAACACGCCCAATATTCAGGACTTCAACACCAGTGCTTAAAATTCCTTCAGTCAAATTCTCATACAGAATCTCTGAGCTTTCACGCATATCATAGCCAATCACAACCTGTTCTTGGCCGGCAATATGATAGAAATATGTACCGAGGGATTTACCAATGAGTTCTGCAATTTCCGGTGTTAAATCTGTACCATATTTGCCACGAATATCATAAGTTTTAAATATGTGAGGGTTATAGTTCGCCGGAACCATGCGCCTTAAGCCTTTCCCGATGCTTGAACTTCTTGGGTTGATTGTACCGCATAACGTCGCATTCCCGCATCTAAATCATGGGTAATATTCGTAAATGCACCAACTTCGGCTTTGGTCCCAATTTTGACACCGGGCATCGTGCCCGATTGAATGCCAATAAATACATCGGTTCCCACGATTACGCCCAATTTTGTCCGACCTGTATCCAGTCGTTCACCCTTCACCGTGGACTTGACATGACCGCCATCAATGCGGAAATTCGCGGTGATACAGCCTGCTGAAAAATTGACATTTTCCTCCGCAACTGAATCAAGCACAACGGCCCGATGCAAATGCACATTGCGGCCCAAATAACTCCGCGCAACTTCGCTGGTATGGCCGACAATACAATCGGGCCCGATATGACTTTCACGCACCAAAGCTTGATTACCTACAATTGCATTTTTGCCAATATAAGCCGGTCCGACAATTGAAGCACCGGGGAAGATACGTGCACCTTCATCAATCCAGACATCGCCACTAATATTCACATCGCCCACGATTTTGGCATCGGGATGAATCACTTGACCTTCAATCTGCGATAAGTAGAAATCAGTCACGTCCAACACATGCCACGGATATTTAATGGGGTGCCAGCGTCCATTGTAACGCACACACTCAAAACGCGAATCGGCCATCATCTTAGCCATCGCCACCTCATAATGATCGTCGTGGGGATGATTATTCGCATACAACAGTTCAATTTCAGTGAAGAGACGCCGCGTCTCGGTGTGAACATGCGCCACAATATTCACCAGATCCGAAGGTTCATTGCCTGCACCGGGTTTTTCAACTAAACCCGTGATTTGATCATCGAATTCAACAGAGAGATAACCACCGGGGAAATATGATTCGACTTGATACCCCGCTAAATAGGACACCGCGTTCCCGCTCTTATAGGCATCCATCATGGCCTGATGCAATTTAGGATCAACCACATCGTTCACCTGGCAGACATAAATCGGGGGATAATCTTGGGCCGCTAACGTTTCCTTCGCTTGTAAAAGCGCATGACCCATGCCCAAGGGCTCTTCTTGCACCGTAATATAGGTGGGCAAGGGAATATCACTAGCGGCCAACACTTCGGCAATCAATTCTTGATTACCCGGATTGGCAATAATAACCGCGTGCTCAAAACCAGCCGCTACATAAGTTTTAAGTTGTTTCTCCAATAAAGATTCACCCATAAACGGGTAAAGTGATTTTTCGCGGAGGGGAGCAAAACGGCTGTTTGCACCGCCTGCCAAAATAACTAAGGTGGGTGTTGTCATTTTAGGTACGCCCTTTGGTTTAATTATCCAAGTACTCGTGCTTTCAAATCTACCATAATTCTAACCGCGATACAGGGTTGATTTTAAGGCTAATCAGCGTAAGATAAGCCACGTTAAATCTAAATTAAGAAATCATCCATTCCACACAAAGGAACTATTTTTTATGAAACACCGTTCAGGCCGCATTGAGGTCATTTGCGGGAGCATGTTTAGCGGCAAAACAGAAGAACTCATCCGCCGCATTCGCCGCGCTGAAATCGCCCAACAACAAGTCCAAGTCTTTAAACATCATATTGATGACCGCTATCACCAAACCTTTGTTAAATCGCATAATGGTCAAGGTTATGAAGCCGAGCCGGTCAATGATCCAACCGATATATTGAGCAAACTCGGCGAAGAAACCACCGTTGTAGCCATTGATGAAGGTCAATTTTTTGAGCCCAATATTGTTGAAGTGGTTCAAAAATTAGCTGATCTGGGTATTCGGGTAATGATTTCAGGCTTGGACATGGATTTCCGTGGGGAACCCTTTGGCCCGATGCCGCAATTGCTTAGCATGGCCGAAGAAGTGCAAAAATTACACGCGATTTGTATGGTCTGTGGTGAAGATGCCAGCCGTACCCAACGCCTCGTGAACGGCAATCCTGCTGATTATGACGATCCAATTATCATGGTTGGCGCGGCGGAAGCTTATGAAGCCCGTTGCCGTGAGCACCACGAAGTGCCCCGTCGCAACGGTAAGCATTAAAAATTTCGCGCGACGTATCCAGACACAGAATCTTTAGAGCCACGCTATGCTGTGGCTTTTTTGTTGGTCCCGTGGAACCTTTTGGTTATGATTGGCGTTATGCAATCAAATCGCAATCATATTCATCCAAAAGGACCCACTATGCCCCGTTTTCTTGCAAGTCTACTGAGTTTTACCCTGTTATTTTCGATTCTTGGCTCAGCGTTACCAAGCTATGCACAAACAGATGAACGGCTCACTGCCAAACCGATGTCCGGTCGGTATGAATTTGAAGTGCCGACTGACTGGATTGTTGATATAGATCCGGCCAGCTTTGCGGAGGCTGAGGAACTATTTTTGCCTTCCGAACTTATTTGGGTTGCATCCAATGACGAAACCATGCAAATGATTCAAGCGAGTGAATTTGATCTGTTTGAGGAAGAACTACCCGGTGCCTTTGTTTTATCTGCCTTAGTTCCCAGTTTTCTTGTCGACAGGGCAGGTGTGGTGGACTCGGATGAATTTGTGACCATATTGGCTGAAAGCTTTTTAGCAGAAACCGATAATCAAACGATCACCAAAGATTTAGAATTGCGTGGTATATCGGGTACATCTTATCAAGTTATTGGCGACAATGAAGATGTGTGGTGGTTGGTGCTTTTGGTCGATGACCAAGACAATATCCTGCTCTGGATTGGCTATACACCCAGCGATATGGTGGACATTCTGCAAGAATCGCTTGATAGTCTGATTTTCCATGATTTTACCGACGAAGATTTATTTAGTGCTGACAACTTGAACATGCAAGCCGAAATTTTGACGGACTATGCGACCGTGCGTGTTCCCGCAGGGTGGTGGTATAGTTCCAACGGATTTGAGGGTGAGCCTGCTTTCTTTTCAGGTGGTTATGGTGATTGGACGAACGGCAGTACAGAAGACCTGCTTTTTGAAACAGTTGCCCACGGCGGATTAATGATGATATCCGCAACCCTCGACCGTAGTGAGTTAGAAGGCAATATCTATAATGAAGATGGCACATTAAGTTTGGAAAAGGTGCTTATCGAAGAAGTTGATGACACCGAAATTGAATTTATCGTCTGGGATGAGCCGCCGGGGTTTGAAGGTGTTCATTTTAGTTTCGAACTCCCCGAAGATGATATCATCATGCAAGCTGATGGGGTCATGCTCAATGGCGATTCGCAAATTTATGTTGTCGCGTTGATTGGTTTGCCCGACACGATTATCGAGCAAAGTACATTGATTGAAGAAATTTGGAATACGCTCGAACGTGTTGAATCCTAAATTTACTCATTCTGAAAAGTTTCTCATGAGGTCACAGTATATGCTGTGGCCTTTTTGATTCTCCAATATAAGAATTTCATAGGAAACAACTTCTCTTGCAACTCTCTTTCAGAACCTGCGTATAGTTGAGTAGAAAGCAAGTCATACACAACGTGTTAACACGTTTAGAAATGAGGATAAAGTAATGTCAGAAGATATGAATAATCAAGAAAACAAAGAAAAAGCCGAAAATGTTTTTGATGATTTTGTAAGCAAGCAAAAACAAGCGGCTGAAGAATTCACCAAGGCACTCGAAGAACTCTTCCCGCCTAGCTTCCGTGAACATACCCGGAATGCCGGCAAAGCCTTTGTAGAATCCTTCAAAGTCCTCATCGACTCCACCTTCCAAGATCTCGAAGAATTCATTAATTCGAAGAAGAAGGATGCCGAAGAAGCCACCGGAAACGGTAATGAAAACGGCAAAGTTCGGGTCGATGTTGAATAACTAGACGCTTCCCTTCCCCATTTTGAAGCCCCTTGGCCCATGTGCTAAGGGGCTTTTATATTGGTACATTACCAAATTAATCTCGTAACTGAATTTCTTGACTGCGCAAACGCGGGTCAATCAGATATTGGGCAATTTGCGCCATATTATTCGCGACGAGGTATACAATGGCGCTGAGGAGAACGAGGGCTTGCACAAGTGGATAATCTTGATTGAGCACCGCGTCATAGAGTAAGCGCCCTAGACCACGCCGCACAAACAAATATTCCATGATGACTGTACCACTCAGTAGAAAACCAATCTGCAACGCCAAAACATTCAAGACCGGCAACAACGCCACCCGTAAAGCATGATCAAGTTGGTCAATGGGCGGCAATCCTTTGGCGCGCGCAGTCAGCATAAATGGTTCTTTAAGATTCGTGCGTAAATTTTCGCCGAGGACACGCGCAATCGTGCCACCTGTTTGGAAACCTAATGCGCTGGCGGGTAAAATCAGATGGGCGGGCGTCGAAGAACCCACGGCCGGCAAAATATCGAGGTAAACGCTAAATATATAAATGCTTACCACCGCAACAACATACACAGGTACCGCTTGCGTAAAAATAATAACACTTTCCGCCAGACGATACATCATCCCCTGACTAGCGCCGTAAATGACTCCTAAAACCGTTCCCATAAAGAGCGCCACGGCAAAAGCCGACATCCCCAGCGCAAAAGTGGCGGGTAAACGTTGCCAGATAAGCTGAGTAACGGGTTGTTGATGGCGCAGGGAATAGCCTAAATCACCCTGCGCCAAATCTGTTAGATAATCAAAATATTGCTGAGGTATCGAGCAAGATAAACACAGTGCGTCTTGTTGCGCTTTGATTTCCGCTTCACTGGCTCCGCTCTGAGTCAAAGTAGTAGAAATCGCATCACCGGGCAAGAGACGCATTGCCACAAAAACGAGGGTCACCGCCACCCAGAGAACCAACACACTATGGATAATAACTTGCCCGATATACCGCACTAATTATCCTTATATTCGAAGTTATTGAGTATCGGCCACCAACCTTGGGGCGCAAAGATAACCCCATCTAGATTGTTGTTCCAACCGACAACGCTCGTGTAATCCCGAATAGGTAGCACCAGCGCTTGCTCCATAATACGATTTTGGGCAAGGCGATAAAATTCACTGCGTTGCACGGTATCACTCGATTGACTGGCTTGGAGTAACCAACTATCCAGTTCAGTATCCGCATAACCTGTATAGTTATTGCTTCCATCTGAAAGATAATATGAATTGAGGAACACTGGATCTGTGCCAAATGAATTGATGGCCAACAGATCAAATTCACCACTATTGGCTTTATCAAGTAAAGCGCCATAGCTGGGTACTTGTTCAATTTCGAGTGTGACGCCCACTTCAAGCCATTGACTTTGCATCAAGGCGGCGACATCCGGCAAGAAGCCCCACCCTGCAATAATCATCTTGATTTTGAGCGGTTCCCCGTTGCGATCTAAAAGACCATCATCATCGCTATCACGATAACCCGCTCGCTCAAATAATCCCTCGGCTTTTTGCGGATCATAATTATAATAGTTGGCCATTTCCACGTCATAGAAGGGCGTGCTGGCCGTCATCGGGCCATAGGCCACAGGCGATAGATCACGGCGGAAAACGGTTTCTACAATGCTTTCCCGATTGGTGATATACAGCAACGCTTGGCGTAAACTTAAATCATCCGTTGGTGAACTGGCTGTATTAAACAAAAATTGCAACGGTTGGCCGGGAATGGGTTGTGCAATAAAGTTAAATTCCTGATTGGCCCGTAAAATTTCCGCATCATGGGGCGGAATTTCCCCGATAATATCAACATCGCCCGCTTCGAGCGCCAGACGGCGTGTTTCGGGATCTTCAAAAAAGAGGAAAGTGATGCGTTCAATCGCCGGACCATCATCCAACTCTGAATAGAAAACCGGACCCCACTTATAATCAGGATTCCGTTCGAGCACGATGCGATCATCGGGAATAAAATTCACCATTTTATAGGGACCCGTGCCCACTTGTTGCATCTGATAAGTCGTGCGATTGGTGTTCGCAATGACGGTCGGACTCGCAATCCCAAAATAGGGTTGGCTCAGCGCATCTAATATAGCGGGATAAGGTTCTGACAATACAATTTCAATCGTATGGTCATCGACAATCACATAGCCCTCATAGTAGGCACTCAACATAAAACGAGCTTTTTGGGAAGCCGTTTGCGGATCTTCTGTATCAACGATGCGATCTAAAGTGACTCCCACCGCATTGGCATCAAAATGGGTGCCATCATGAAAACTAACATCGTCTCGTAAATTAAAAGTGTAGGTGCGGCCGTCGGATGATACCGACCACGATTCGGCTAACCCCGGCACAAATTCAAAACTTTGCGGATGCCGATAGATTAAGGTGTCATAAACACTGTAGAGGGGAATCCCTAATTCGGCTGAGGCATTAATATGGGGATCAATTCCGCTCGGCGAAAGGGTTAACCCATAGACAATTTCCGTTTCGACATCTTCGGCCTCTTCTTCTGAAAGCAATGTGCTCGCGACCGCAACCCCTAGCGCTACGCAAACACACACAAAAATAGCCACAATGGGAACCCATAAGCCAAGACGTGGCCGTGGATTCCGCTGACGTGTTTCCATCAGACTCATACTATTTATTTGCTCCTGCAATGTTATCTGTAAATTATTGGTGAGCGCGGGTTAAGTATAGAGGAATCTAGCCTGATTAAAAGGACAAGTTGAGGCATTTATTCACAGCGTACGTTGGCCAAATGTTCCTCATAAGTGGCCGCATAAGCATTCCCGGTTCCCTGACAATTTCCGGTGAAATAAATATAATTGGTTTGGGCCGGTTGCGCGGCGGCTTGTAAGGCACTCGCCCCGGGGTTGCTAATTGGGGTTGGCGGGAATCCTTTATAGATGTTGGTGTTGTAGGGTGTATCTAAACCTGTTTGGCCAGATTGTAAACGGGGCCACCAATCACCGGGTCCACCCAGCGCATACATAATAGTTACACTGGCGGCAAAACCCTTATCAGAGTTGCGGCGATTATGAAAAACACTACTCACCAAAACTTGCTCTTGGGCGGCATACGATTCTTTCTGAATGATGGATGCCAAAATAACGAGTTCATAGCCAGTCATGCCATAATTTCCGGCGGAGTTTAAATAGCTAGCCACATTATTTTCAAAGGCATTCAACAACATATCGCGGAACTGTTCAGCGGTGGTGTCATTTTGTAGGGTATATGCGCCCGGATACATAAACCCCTCGAGGCCTTTATCACGTGGCACGCTAGTCAAAAACCAGCGATCTGGAATAGGTGTGCCACGTCGCGTATAAGCCAAGAAATCTGCACCAGTGAAGGCCACCGGTGTGCGATTAATTTCATCGGCAATTTGTTCAATGCGCCAACCTTCCCGCACAGTAATTGTACATGGACAACTTGCTGTACGATTTAAACCTGCGGGCAAACTCGGGGCGGCGGGTTCTGAGGAGGGTGCATTTTCAGCCGCACCGGGTGGCAACCACAGCGCCTGACCAATACTTAAGAAATTACTGTCTAAACAATTTGCCGCCAAAATTTCATCAACAGTCGCCGGATTGCCAGCTCGATTGGCTCCCAATTGAAAGGCAAATAGCGTATCCCCATCTTGAATATGATAGACTTCCCAGCCCTCAGGATGTACGCACTCAACTTGACTATTTTCGGTTGGCTGTTCCACAACTTCTGCAACCAAGGTAGGTACAGGTGTTTGCGAAACACTCACCTCAGCCGTAGCTGTTGGCGGTAAATTTGTGGATGTTTGGGTCGGGGTAGCCGATGGAATAATTGTGGCCGTGGGGGGTAACGTCAATGTTGGTAGACGCTGAACATCTACAACCAAAGGTAAACCCGTTGGTTCATCCGTTAGCTCAACAATTTCAGATTGTTCGTTGAATTCACGGACTTGTGTACTATAAAAAATGCCAGCTAAAATCACGGCAGTGATCAATAAAACACCCGTCAAGCCAAAAGCTAGCCATTTATTTTGTTGTAGAATTGTTAGCGCGTTCATACAAGTTATTTTAATGGAAATTGGCATTTCGTCTATCTCAAATTAAACGACGTAGTGTGGTAGACCGAAAATAATAGGGAAATCACCCTTGTCAAATTACATTTTTCATGAATGCTGGCCTCAGTTTTCTTAACTTTTTTTAATAATCTTTCACATATTCTTTACAAAAACTGCTTGACTCAGTGCTTCATCATGGTATATATTGTAATTGTCATTCGCACTTTTCTAATTTTCTATAAGGAGCAACAACATGTTGTCAATGTTACAAGCTTGGTTAGCTACCCGTGAAGAAGGTCAAGGCCTCGTAGAATACGCTTTGATTTTGGTACTCGTAAGTATCGTAGTTATCGTTATTCTGTCACTCGTTGGTGGCGGCGTAACTGACGTATTCACCGAAGTTGCTAACAGTCTCTAGTAGCAACCCTTTGAAAGTGCAAACCCCCGTCTATATGGCGGGGGTTTTTATTTTATATACTCAATGATACTGATGAAATATTTCGACCCCCATTTGCCCCTCGCCAAGCGGGGATGATATAATACCCCCGCAATCATTCTCTTGAACTCACACTTGGTTATTCCACTACGCTAAGGCTGATATTGATGTCAATCCGCAGACTTTTTGAGGGCATTGTTTTATTGGGGATATTTGCCATTTTTGTGCATAATACCACTGACCCCGATCTTTGGTGGCATTTGAAAACAGGCGAATATGTCATCGATCATGGCATTCCCACCGCGGACCCCGGCTTTGCCTATACCGTACCTGACAATGAATGGTTTATGCATGAATGGCTTTCCGAAGTCGTTATGTTTGTGGTTTATGATGTGGTTGGCTTGGTGGGTTTATCGATTTTTTTCAGTCTCCTCGCAACATTGGCTTTCGGCTTTCTATACTATAGCGTGCCCGGTCATCCTTATATTGCGGGGTTTGTGACACTGTGGAGCGTATTATTAAACACGCTGGTCATGAATTCGCGTCCTCAGATATTCAATATTGTCTTGGCTATTGTTTTTGTGGCCCTCATGGAGCGTTACAAAACCAATCATCTGAAAAAATCATGGCTCTGGCTAATCGTGCCCTTAACCATTTTGTGGGTCAATTTGCATAGCGGCTTTATTTTAGGATTTGTGATTTTAGGTGTTTATCTTGCTGGTGCTTTCCTCCAACACTTTTTAGCACCGTCTACCCTTGATCTAGACAATGACCTCGATAAGACTCAAATTCGGTTT
>JBNLCD010000073.1:0-14420 GCA_050303635.1 Anaerolineae bacterium | reverse complement strand
CGGGCATCCCTACGCCACGATAAGGACTACCTGTCACAAAAATACCTTCTGGCAAGTTCGCTTCAATTTTGTCCACGCGTTCTAAATGGCCCACATCATATTGCGGTGTTGAATTCTCCCAGCGATAGATACGATGGAATAGGGGTTCGGCCTTCACGCCCATGATTTCACGGATTTCATTACGGACAGCCTTTACCAAATCCTCATCGGATTTATCCATCATATACGGGGTTCGCGCCCCACCAAAGAAGGCCCGCACCATCACATGCCCTTCCGGCGCGCGTTGATCAAATTTGGTCGAGGTCCACGTCAGGGCATTGACATGACGTTCCTCACTCCGTGGAATAACCACGCCAAAACCATTCAGGGGATGTTCAAAGCCATCGATTTTGTAGGCAAAAGAAACAGTTCCCGTACTGACATAGCGAATTTCGGCAAGGGTATCGGCGGCAGTTGGCGAGATATCACGCACCAATTTTGCTGATATAAATGCAGGTAACGCTAAGATTACCTGATGTGCTGTCAGTGTCGAACCATCACTCAAGACAAGCTCATAGGTGCCATCTTCGAGTTGTTGAATGGCTGTGACGCCGATATTGAGTTTTAAGTCGCCAGTCAATTGTTCTTGCAGAGCTTCGATGATTTCATAGGTGCCCTTTTTGAAAGTCAAGAACATGGATTGCTTCGGTTTATTCGGGTCGCGATTTTTAGCGGCTTCCTTCATCATCTTGGAGCTACTCAACATGCCGCGAATCATACTGCCATGCTTCTTTTCCATGTCCCGAAAACGGGGGAATGTGGCCATGATACTCAATTCTTCAGCGACAGAGTTATATATTCCGGCCATCAAAGGTTCAGCTAACTTATCCACCGCTTCTTGGCCCATCCGCCGTCCAATAAAATCACCGAGCGATTCATCGTCGTCATCTTGGCGCGCGGGCAAAAACCAATCCATGGCCATCCGCAATTTGCCAAATGGTGAAAACAACGGCGTTAAGGCAAATGGCAGGACCTTCGTTGGCGCGATAAGATAAACACCATCTGGCATATTCATCAATTTGCCTTTATTGAGAATATACGTGGTGCGTTTATCGTCATTAGTGCCGAGAAAACGCTCACTTAAACCCAATTCTTTAGCGAGTTGCATAGCCCACGGCTTTTGCGCGGCCAAAAATGAATCAGGGCCACCTTCAACGATAAATGGTTCTGATGCGGCATCATCAACCTGTTCGGTTAAAACTTTGCCACCCCAGCGATCGGATTGTTCAAGGACTGTATAGTGTAAATTAGCACCGTCTGCTTGCGCTTGTTGCAGATACCAGGCTGTGCTGAGACCCGCAATTCCACCGCCAATGACAACAACATGCTGAGCGGTTGTTGTATTGAGCGTATCTGGTGAACTAACGGCTTGTGTACTCATGGATGAAATCTACCAATCGTCTAACATTATCAACAGGAGTTTGAGGCAAAATACCATGACCCAAATTAAAGATATGGCCCGGACGGCCTTCAGCTTGATCGAGGACCACTTGAGCGCGCTTTTTAAGCTCTTCCCACGGTGCAAAGAGAGCAATCGGGTCGAGATTGCCTTGGACTGGCACATTATGGCCAATTTCGGCCCATGCTTTGTCTAAATCAATGCGCCAATCGACGCCCACAACATCACCGCCCGCATCACGCATCAAATCGAGCATACCAGAGGTATTGGTACCAAAGTGGATAATTGGGACGCCACCTTGCCGTGCAATTTCAATGGCTTGCTTGGTATAAGGCAAAACATGCGCTTTATAATCAGCAGGCGTGAGTGCACCGACCCAGCTATCAAAGATTTGTAAGGCTTGGGCACCGGCTCGCGCTTGCGCCAGTAAATAATTCCCCACTAAATCGCTAAACATGGACATTAAACGATGCCATGTGGGATTTTCGGCCATCATAAAGGATTTGACCTTCGTGTGATTCCGGCTACCGCCGCCTTCAATCGCATAAGAAGCGAGGGTAAACGGTGCGCCACTAAACCCAATAATTGGCACACCCAATGGGTCTAACTGTTCACGGGTTAAGCGAATCGCATCTAAAGTGAAATGTAATGATTCTTCGGGATCAGGCGTTAACAAACGATCCACATCGGCTTTACTTTGAATCGGATTATGAATCACTGGACCTTCGCCTTTGACAAATTCAAGCGAAAAACCCATGCCTTCCAACGGCGGCAATATATCCGCAAAGATAATCGCCGAATCGAGATCAAAGGCATTGATCGGTTGCATGGTGACTTCACAGGCCAATTCAGGCGTTTTAATGATTTCGAGAATCGTATATTTTTCACGAAGCGCACGATATTCTTCCATATAGCGTCCCGCTTGACGCATGAGCCAGACAGGTGTTGCATCCGTGGCTTCACCGCGACAAGCTTTTAGAAAACGTGCATTTGCTAAGGATGTATCGGTCATGTAAGTTTCTATGCCTTTTGCATTCTATAGATAAATGGGCGGATACGCTGACCCGCCCCTGTTTTACAAAATTGTCTGATCCTGAGGCGGGATTAGCCTTGTAACCACTTGGCCGCATCAGGTGCGAAATAGGTCAAAATGAGATCGGCACCCGCGCGCTTAATCGAAATGAGACTTTCGAGAGCAGTGCGTTCCAAATCAAGCCAGCCATTTTGGGCGGCGGCATGAATCATCGAAAATTCACCACTCACTTGATAAGCCGCAATAGGTAGATTAACGGTTTCGCGCACATCACGAATGATATCCAAATAGGGTAAGGCCGGTTTCACAATCAACATATCCGCGCCTTCAGCTACATCAATTGCCGCTTCTTTAAGCGCTTCCCGACGATTGGCCGGATCCATTTGATATTGACTACGATCCCCAAAACTGGGCGGACTTTCCGCGGCATCCCGGAAGGGGCCATAAAAGCCGCTTGAATATTTCACAGCATAACTCAAAACGCTAACGTGCTTGTAGCCAGCAATATCCAATCCGGTGCGGATAGCTCCTACCATACCATCCATCATGCCAGATGGCGCAATAATATCGGCCCCTGCACTAGCATGGGTCACCGATGCCTGCGCTAACAATTCCAGAGTAGCATCATTAAGCAAATAACCTTCTGGCAACCGTTTGTTATAGTGCGGGGTGTTGGGCATATTGATAATCCCGCAATGCCCGTGGTCGGTATATTCACAGAAACACATATCTGAGATGACGACCATATCCGGCAGAGCTTTTTTGATGGCCCGAATCGCCTGCGGCACAATGCCTTCAGGGTTGTAATTATCTTTGCCGAGCGGATCTTTTTCCGCCGGAATACCAAACAAAATTACGGCTGGAATACCCAAATCATAAGCCCGTTGAGCTTCTTTAACCGCCATATCAACTGACCATTGATGTTGACCGGGCATCGAGCTAATCGGCTTTTGAATACCTTCACCGGGACGCACAAATAATGGATAGATAAAATCCGCGGGTTTTAAGGTTGTTTCGCTGACCATTCGACGGATATTAAATGTATTACGTAAACGACGAGGACGTGTTGTTGGAAATATCGGTGTTGAATTTGTCACAATAAAATCCATTTCATAGGGTTACGGCATACCGTAGCCTTGCCTAATTATTTTCAAAATAATCTACCAGAGCATCCAACATCCCCTCAAGGGTATGTTCTTCGGCAATCACGCGCACATCAAATGCCCACTCCATCGCCTTTTTCGCCGCTTTAGGGCCAATACAGGCGACAACTACGTCATCCAAATCGTCCACATCGCCTGCTTCTTGCGCAAATCGCTTTAGAAAATTCCGAGCCGTTGAACCACTCGTAAATGTGATGGCATCAACTTCAAAAATTTGCGGCAAAAGTAAATCACCACTTGTAGCTAGTTGTGTTTTATAGGCGGGTACACACGCTACTTGCACACCTAATTCTAGAAGCAATTCATTGAGTAGCGGCGGGGCAATGGATGATTGCGGCAAAAAAAAGCGCGCACCGTGAAGATTGTCAAGCTCGGCCAAACTTTCGGCCAGGGCTTCTGCAATAAATTCCTCGGGTATGGTATCAATGCTCAGGCCAAGACGTCGCTGGGCACTCTGCGCTGTTTTAGAACCGACTACGGCAACATGTAAATCTAAATCAGCCAAAATATGGGGTGAATACCCCAATTCATCCAAGCGAGCCTCTAACGCATAAACGGTGTTCGCACTGGTGAGAATCAGGGCATCAAATTCATTATTTACCAATTGTTGAATAGCCGTATCGAGCGGTTCGAGGTCATCCGGTGGCACAATTTCGATGCATGGATAAGGGACAGGTTCGCCTCAATATGCTCGAATCAAATCGTCTAAGGCGGCGGCTTGATGGGGAGCACGGGTGTTGACAATACGCTTCCCCGCTAATTTGCTCATTCGGCCAAACTTTCTAAAATCGCGTCCGCACCTTGGGCCAATGCTTCTTGACTTAATTCTTGGCCAAGTTGCAAAACTGCCTCATCCGTGACGTCAGCTAAGACGAGCACGGCCTTCACTTCAATTTGCTGACTACCATCAACCGCACTAACACGCCCCGTTAAATGCAATTCATCATTTTCTAAATGGGCATACGCGGCAATGGGGACAGAGCACCCACCACCGAGACCGGCAAGAAAGGCACGTTCAGCCTTTACAGCCAGTGCGGTTGGTTGGTGATTAATTGCGTCCAGAATTTCTAATGATTCGGCTTCATTGCGACATTGAACACCAATCGCACCTTGACCGGGTGCCGGTAACATCAAATCTAATGGCAAAACTTGAGTAATCACATGGTCGTGCCCCAAGCGTGTTAAACCAGCATGCGCCAATAAGATCGCATCATAATCACCGTCGGGATCATGGGCTTTATCAAGACGTGTGCCCACATTCCCACGAATATCAATCATGGTTAAATCTGGGCGTTTGAATTTGAGTTGAGCGGCACGACGGCGACTGCTTGTTCCAATTTGGGCACCGTGGGGCAAATTTTCAATCGTGAATGATTCCCGGCTAACCAATACATCGGCTACCGGTGCACGTTCAGGAATAGCGCCGACGGTTAATCCTGCTGGATTTTCGGTGGGCAAATCCTTAAGACTATGCACCGCAAAATCAATTCGACCTTCATGGAGCGCGGCTTCTAATTCCGCTGTAAAAAGTCCTTTGCCGCCAATCAGCGGCAAAGGTGTGTCCAAAACTTTATCTCCACGGGTGGTAAAGATTTCAATCTCAACCGATAGGTTGGGATGGGCTTGTCGTAGTAAATCTGCGACATAATCAGTCTGCCAGCGTGCTAGAACGGAACCTCGTGTGCCAATTCGGACTGTATCCCGCATATTTAGCTGTTATTCCTCTCTTCAACCCATAAACTTATTGATTCGGTGGATCGCATTGATGCAGGTACCACAAAATCTTCAATCGGTATCGGTATGGGGGCATCTAAATCAAATAATTGAGCCACACATTCTGCATAATAGGGCCCTTTGCCTTTAATGGCTTGTTCTTTTAAGCGTTTGGTGGGCTCATAAAGAACTTTGTTGACAATACGATGCGCGAGCTTATCAATGATTTTTTGTTCATTTTCATCTAATTCGCCGAGCCGATTTAAGGCCAATAGCACTTCGGTTTCAGCAATTTCGGCCATTTTCTGCCGCAGTTCAACAATAATAGGCACAACTTCACGGCTTTGCATCCACTCGATGAAATCATTGGTTTCTTCGTCAATGATCGTTTCAACTTGCAAAGCGGAGGCTTGGCGATGGGCCATGTTTTCGTCTAAAACATGATTCAAATCGTCAATATCATAAAGTATCACACCTTCCAAATCATCGACTGCCTCATCAATATCACGCGGTACGGCAATATCAACGATTAAAAGTGGACGACCTTGGCGGAGAGGTAAAACTTCTTCTAGTTCTTCGGCAAAAATAACTGGATGAGGTGCACCTGTTGAGGCAATAACGACATCAGCTTTGGTTAAAGCTGGTAGAAGTTCATGCCAGTGAATAGCGGTCCCGCCAATTTCACAGGCCATTTCTTCAGCGCGGGCACAGGTCCGATTGATAAAATGAATGGAGCGGGGATTATATTTAATCAGCGCTTCAGCGGCCAATCTAGCCATTTCACCTGCGCCAACGATAAGCGCCGAAAGTTCGTTTAGATTACCCACATGTTGTTGGGCGAGACGGACGGCGGCATGACTAACCGATGTCGTATGTTGGCTAATTTCAGTTTCGGTCCGAGCCCGCTTGCCAGCATGGACTGCTTGGGTAAAGAAACGGGCCAAAACTGCGCCCGTTGTACCCGCGGCATGGGCTTCACCAAAAGCTTGGTTGACTTGTCCAAGGATTTGCGGTTCACCCAAAATCATTGAATCAAGGCCAGATGATACGCGCATCAGATGTTCAATCACATCGCGTCCGGCTAAGTGATACAACGAGGGGAACAGTTCGTCTAATTCAATATCTTTTATCTTCGCCAGATAATGATCCAGCCACTGCAAAGCTGAACCACTCTCATCGGCAGTTGCATAAATTTCCAAACGATTACAAGTGGATAAAATAACCACTTCGTGCAATGGTACAGCTTCGCCCTTGAGTTCAGCGAGGGCTTCGCGTAACTTATCGCCCGATAAGGCGAGTTGCTCACGCAAAGCAATGGGTGCTGTGCGATGATTTAAGCCGACCAAAATCATACTCATGGAATAACTAATCCTTTTTAATCGTGTGGCACACGTCCGACCCAGATAATTCCGTCGCGGACTTCAATTTCATATTTATGGACAGGTGCACTTGCGACACCATCCACAACTTGCCCTGTTTCTAAATCGAATTTGGCATAGTGCCACGGACAATGAACGGAGCACCGTCCATCATCTTCTATTTCTATATCGCCTTCGGACAATGGCCCGCGGGCATGTGAACAACGATTGCTAATGGCATATAGTTCACCATCAACATTAAAGAGTGCGACCTGTTGCCCATCCAAGAAAATGGTTTCACTGGTGCCCGGTGCCAAATCTTCCACAGGACCCCAATCTAGCCATACTTCGCGGTCTGTTTCCTCTTCTTCGGGCATGGCAATAGCCGGACCACCCAGTGCATCGAGGACACGGGCCAAGCTCATATTAATGCAGGTGAAAAGAGGGACATCACGTTCGGTATAGAGACTGGCTTCAGTTTCTCGGAGGTCTTGAACTAAATCAAGAAAATCAGAAGGCTCATCAGTTTCAAACGCCAATACAAATTCTTGATCATCTAAACCAAATGAATAGGTTGTATTGAGTTTGATTGATGGATAACGGCGACCCACTTCAATATGTTCATCCATAATCCCTTGACGCGTTGGCAGAGTTAATTTGTACCAAGGGCGGGTCTTGATGAACGGATAAACAAACACATATTTAGCTTCACTGGGTTGAATAATCAAACGTTCCATTTCATCTTCATCCGGATTATCGCGGATTTCATAAATAGAACGCTTGGTTTGGGAGAGATATGAATAAGTGAGTTCTAAATAACTACCCATCATGGTATTCATGATAGCGGCGGCAAGTTCCTGAAAAGGTTCAATACTTTCCGCAATTTGCCAAAGGAGAATTTCGGCATCTGACCGTGTTCCCATCGTACTATATGGACGCAAAAGCATCCGACGGCCAAAACCTTTAATCGTGTCAAGAAGTTCGCGTTTTTGAGCTTCTTGCTTTTCCTGCGGTAAACGTCGCCACATCGGGTCAATCTTATAGAAGGCGAAGCGAACATATTGACGCTTAACTAACTGTGAACCATCACGCTTCGCCTTAGGGGCAGTTTGCGGGCGTGACAAAAATTTGGGGCGTCCCATAATACTATTTACCTATCCTTTGTTTAACCATAACATCCCACTTTTAAACAATCTCGACTTGCTGGCAGAAGTTTCAATTTGACAATAGGGAGTGTAACCCATTTTAGGGCATTTGGGGAGCAGTTTAGCCAAAAATTGAGCAAGTTGTGACGAATTTATCAAATATAAGTGATAATTGTCAATAAATTTTCATTAGAGCTTGCTTAGGCCGTTAATCCGCAAAATTCGTAGAATGTTTACAGGAGTGAGTTCACTGCAAAAAATGTAAATTTACGGCAAAAGCAATCTTAATGGTTGTCCACACCAAAAACAGAATTATCTTAGAAATTCATTTCTTATACAATACATATACATGTCCATATACAATAAGTCTACTAAGAAATACAATCATATCCTTAAGCGGCGATTGTGTCTGATTCAGAAGCTTTTGCTGAGCGTTATGTTGAATTTATCCGGCTTTAGCTATAGGTTTGCAAACACGATAAGCACCTAAAATGACAGGCTATGGCATTGATGTCCGTAATTTTGAGAGGATTCAATGCAATGTCCGTAATGGAAACAAAAACTGGCATCATATTCATAGAGAGGTTGTTATCAAATGGTTCGAACCCGCACACGTAAAATATTAAAGGACTTATGGTCACGCAAAGTTCGCACGATACTGGTCTCGCTGAGTATTTTTATTGGGGTACTTGGAGTTGTCACGTTAGTGTCTGCTGGCCAACTACTTCTCAACCAGCTTGAACAAGATCTTCAGGAAGAACGCCTCACCATGGTGCGGGTATTAACAACGACCGCTAGTGGGCAGACCGTTGACAATGAAGCCTATCTTGAATCTTTGCAGGGTTTAGATGGGGTATCCAATGTAGAGTTGCGGGCGGCCTATCCTTTTTTCTGGAAAACACCAAATGAAGAATTCTTCAATGAAGCCGTGATAGTGGCTCATTCAGAACCATTTGCCGAAAGTTATATTGAACCCATTCGTTTGGTTGATGGTCGGTTTCCTGAAAATGCAGACTCCAGCGCAACACTTGAAGTTGCGATTGAGAGACGCTTTGCTGATAAACATGACTTAGGGATTGGCGATACACTGGATGTTCAACTTCTCAGTCAAGCCGGTGCAAATGACAATGCTGAGCCCGTGACTGCACAAGCCGAAATTGTCGGCATTGTATTTCAACCGTATGGCTTAGACGCGGGATTTGTGCAAGCTGATGCGTTGGTCTTTGCTCAATTCGATACGGCTCAACAAGTCGCAGGGTTCACGGGTTATAATTTGACCTTGGTCCGTTATGACAATTTCGATCTAGCTACCGACGAAGCTGTCCGTGATTTAGAAGGTCAGATTCGAGCTTCCGGTGCTTATGTGCCCGTCAACACCAATCGCACCAACCCCGCCGAAAATCCCCAAATTGAACAAACTCAATCGACCAGTTTAATTCTCGCTACCCTGGCGGTGATTGCCCTCATTGTATCTGGCTTACTCATCTTAAATGTGGTGAGTTCTATCATCAGCGAACAACGTCAACAAATTGGTATTATGAAATCCCTTGGGGCAACAGGGCTGGATATTTTTTATGTCTATGCAGGCGTTGCTGTGATGTATGGAGTGTTGGGTGCTATTCCGGGTGTAATTTTAGGCATCCCGGCGGGTTATTTTGCGGCGCAAGGCTTGGGCAATGTTTTTGGCACTGTTCTCGAAGATTTCAGCGTTATTCCCAGCGCGGTGATTTTAGGCTTAGTGCTTGGCATTGCCATTCCATTCCTTGCGGCGATCTTACCCGTTATTCTGGGTACCCGCGTTTCCATTCGCCAAGCGCTGACGGATCTCGGGATTGGCGGCAAATTTGGTCAAGGCATGGTTGAACGTGTTCTGGGTAAAATCCCCTTCCCGCTAGCCTTACAACAAAGTATCAACAACGCCTATCAGAAGAAATGGGGTCTGGTCTTAACGGGATTTACCCTTACGACAGCCAATGGCGCATTCATGGGTATTTTCTCAGTTTTCTACGGTCTCTCCACCCTTGTTGGTGCTACATTTGATACCTACGGCAATCAAATTTCTATCCAGCCCAATGAAGGCCAAGATTTCAATCAGATTTCGACCCTTATTGAAGATATCAATGGCATCAATGAGATTGAGCCCGGTGTCCAAATTTCCATCCAGTTACCAGATTATGAATTACCCCCTGTGGTGGCGGGACCACCCGGAACAAATGGAGTCGGTTTCAACACAGCAAATCCAGAGATTGTAAATTTGGAATTATTGGAGGGTGATGGCTGGGAAAACGATCCTCAACGGGACGGTGTCGTGCTTAGTTCCGCCATTGCCGAAGCGACAAGTCTACAAGTTGGTGATGAAGTTGCCATCATTGCAGGCGGTAATCAACAAAGTTATGAGGTCATTGGCATTGCCAATTTTCCCTTCAATAGCGTTTGGTTTAAGTGGCAAGAATTAGCGAATTTGGGCGGCTTGGTCAATAGTAATGGTGAGCCTTATCCAAATCGGATCGATGTTGTCATGAACAATGCTGATGCAAACACCGCTGAAGTTGATGACAAAATCGCTGAAATCAATGATCGTCTGGTAAAAAATGGCGTAACTGCTCAATACAATAATATTGTCGAGTTTGCGGGCATCATCACCCAAATCATCACCATCTTCGGCATTGTTCTGAGCTTGGCCGCGTTCTTGATTGCCGCGGTGGGTGGTGTTGGCTTGCTGACCACGCTCTCTATTAGCGTCTTTGAACGGCAAAAAGAAATTGGAGTCATGCGCTCTGTGGGAGCAACTTCAGCCAATGTCGCTTTCCAATTTGTGTTAGAGGGTATTGTGGTTGGATTCGCCGCATGGCTCATGGCCTTACCGATTAGCCTCGTTATTCGGACCGGATTATTGGCAGGTCTACCCTTTGGCGACACATTTGATATTCCTTATCCACCTCTGACATGGGTAATTGGGCTGGTTGGGATGATTTTCCTCGTCATTATGGCCAGTTTATTGCCTGCATGGAGTGCTTCGCGCCGCACCGTCTCTGACATTTTGCGCTATCAATAATTAGCCCACTCAACAATTGATGTGTTAACAAAAAACGGACAGTCTCAGGCAAGGACTGTCCGTTTTTATTCCAATGCAAATGGTGGTTATTCTGTCGCGCAATGAGTTGGCAGACCATCTAGACTCTTGCTGTTGCGCTCAATATGATATGTCGCGACTGCTTCTTCACCACGCGTTTCCCAAAGCCTATTGAGCGAATCGCGGTCGTCGACAAAATCCATAAAGGGCACCGCCATACCACATGATGTTTGGACTTGCTGAATATCAGCCACCACAATTTGACGGGTGCCCGGTAATTCAGGAAAAAGATGGTTATAGTCGGTCCAATCTTCATCACTCGGCAAAATTACTTGACCGGTGCCAAATAAACGCAGGATGCGGGGTGCTTTCTCAAAAGAACAAAACATAAACGTAATGCGGCCATTTTCTTTGAGATGGGCTGATGTTTCATTGCCACTACCCGTCAAATCTAAATAAGCTACTTTGTTCGGACCAAGCACCCGAAAAGCGTCTTGACCTTTAGGTGATAAATTTACATGTCCATCTGCCGCTAAAGGGGCTGAGCCTACAAAGAAAATATGCTGGGCATCTATCCATGTGGCGAGATCATCTGAAATTGAATCATAAAACTGTGCCATGTTTGCTCCCCTAGAATATAGCTTAAAATTGCTTCCTAATTATTTCTCATTACAGTCTACGATATATGGAAGTGAATATCTGTGTGCACTTTCATCAATTAGGGCAAATTTGATATTTGTGAATGAATTCTTGTCTAAATAGTTGAAAAAATGAATAAGGTTAGATCCATCCAAAGAACTTAATTTTAAGCTGATTTTTGTCCCATCAACTAGGATCTTTTCAACTCGACTATAATCATATGGCCCACTGTTCCACGGATATTCTGCGCGCAGAGATTTAGGACGTTCTTGGTTGACAAGCTCAAGTAGCTCTTTGACTATTGCTTCACTGGGTGCTTGACACACAACGTAAAGTCCCATTTCCACAGGATCACCAAAGAATTGATGGATTTGGCTCGCACCCAATTTACAGAATAATTTGATATAAGGTTCGGCAGTATATGAATGTGACTCAATAGGACACGAGAAAATCACCATGTTTCGCCATTGGAAAATTACTTCATCAATTGAATTGGGTCGACCATTCCAAAAAATTCCTTCTTCATTCCATTCAATATCATATTTTTTGCTGAGATATGCCTCAGTCACGCTAATACCATAAGGATGAGGGCGTTCATCATAAAACAAGATGGAGATTAGCCAACCGCGCATTTTGTCGGCTACTTCACGCGCGATACCTTTGGTGGCAAATGTGCCGACAATATCATATGAAGTACTGTGATTACTGCTGAATTGTTCCCAAACAGTTATTTGCATACCGATTTCCTAATCGTTTTGCCGTCCTTGCATCAAGGTTCCCATCAATTGATTCCACATCCAGTACGTTTCAGGCACATCAAAGGGCAAAGCCTTCAACTCGTCTGAATCCGGTGTAATCGGCGGCATCGGTACGGCTGTCCCAACCATAATCAGCAAAATAACCGATAACCCCTGTGCATTAATCAAGTCCATCACTGAATCGAACCCAATCGCAGGTCTATCTAAGAGAGTATCGCCAAGTTGACAGGCCGCAAATGAACCATAAAAGCGGGCAATATTGACACCTTTATCTTCACGAAACTGGTGAATATCGCGCCACGGTTTGTCCGGGTACATTTCGCCCAAATCACCCAGTAACGCGCTGGCTTTTTCGACCGTCACGGCTTCCGGCGAAAAGAAGAAAACAAAACTCTCTTCGGTGATAGCGCGCATTCGGGTGCAATCCTGAATCATCTGGTCATAATCATCAGCGCTCTTCAGGCCGATTTGAACGGTACCGTCATCTTCGACACCTGTGACTTCAGCCATTTTGCTTTGTCCTAAGAAACCTTTGGCCCAGCGCAGTCCGGGCAAGTCGTAGCGAATAAAGCACGCCATATCAGCCCCGGTTTCTTTTTCAAAAGTGTCGCCTGCAACACCGCGATCAGTAAACGCAATCGCTGACACTCGCAAAGCTTCTTCGGCTTCTATGATTTGGCGATCTAGCCCCATCTCCATATAGGCTAAAAAGCGCTCGGTGAGGGTGGTCTCATTACGAATTGCTTCAATGCGTAAATTACCCATTGTACGCGCCGCCGCTTCAACGGTGACATTGTGTACATAAGCGGCAAGTTGGTGTAACGCATTTGATGAACGCGCAACCCGCGCATCAACATCTTCTTCCGTATAATCAGGATTTTCTTCTGGATTCTCAGCCATAATAATTTTCAATTTTCAGTACGACACGGATACGAGTGAACAAGTTCAAGCATACAAAAGGCGAGCCGGATATGCAATTCTGAGACTATGGCCGGATTGTACATATTTCAATCCATTCATATGTCTTATCAAGCATATAATCAAGCCATACACACAATATATTTAGAGTAATAGATTTGCTATAATGCGTTGCGAAATAGAGTGCAATTTACAGAAAATCCTTCCTGAGGAGATTACTCGCTTATGACAATTCGTTTCGGAACCGATGGCTGGCGCGCGGTTATTGCTGAAACTTTTACTTTTGCAAATTTACGGCTTGTTGCGCAAGCTGTGGCGGATTATATAACCACTGAATTGATCGATGATAATCCTAATCCCGAAGTTGTGATTGGTTATGATACACGCTTTTTATCTGATCGTTTTGCGGCTGAAGTGGCACGGGTTATGGCCGGAAATGGCATTGTAGCTTGGCAAACCCGAACAGATTGCCCGACACCGGCCCTGTCCTATAACGTCAAGGCCAAAAACGCAGTCGCCGGGGTGATGATTACGGCCAGCCATAATGCCCCACGTTATAACGGTTTCAAACTCAAAGCATCCTATGGTGGCTCCGCTTCGCCGGAAGCCAGTGAACGTGTTGAAGGCTACCTTGAGCGTTTGCAACGCGACGCGCGCGGCCCCAATATGATTGATTATCAACGCGGGATTGATACCGATATGATTCGGCGTTTTGATGCGTCATGGTCCTACTATGAACATCTCAGCACATTGGTTGACTTGGATACGATTTCGCTAGGTGAATTACGCATCATTGCTGACCCTATGTTTGGCTCAGGGCGCGGGGCCATTCGCGAAGTTTTAGGGCGCTCACGTTGTTATGTGCGCGAAATTCGCGGCTATATGAACCCCGGATTTGAAGGTATTCACCCCGAACCCATTCGCAAAAATCTCGATATGCTCGCCGCGGCCATTCAACAAGAACATGCCGATGTGGGGGTAGCGACAGATGGGGATGCTGATCGGGTTGGGATTTTAGACGCGCAAGGCAATTTTGTTGATCCGCATCAAGTGATGTCATTAGCGCTTTTGCATTTGGTGGAAAAGCGTGGTTGGACCGGTGATGTTGTAAAAACAGTCAGTACCACTGCCATGCTGAATCGTATCGCTAACAAACATGGCTTGACGGTTCACGAAACGCCC
>JBNLCD010000072.1:0-14427 GCA_050303635.1 Anaerolineae bacterium | reverse complement strand
GTGCGGCATATTCCCATTCGGCTTCAGTGGGCAACCGACCAGCCCGATTATCTGTGCAATAGGTCAAGGCTTCACGCCATGCAATTTTTTCGCGCGGCAGATTAATATCTGGCCATTCACTGAGCAAATTGGCCTTACCGCCAAAGATCATGAATTGCTCATTACTGACTTCGTAAACATCAATCCAGAAGGGTCTATCAAAGCAAATACGATCTCCCCCAGCAACACCCAATTGCCAGACTTCACTTTGGCTAAGATCGTAATAAGCAGAACCATCGTCATTTCCCATAGTGTAACAACCGCGTGGTACGAGCGCCATGGGCACCGAGTAACCATTATATTTAAATTCATGGATGATAGGTTTCCAGTCATCATTACTCGTCACCCGATCCATGATGGTATATTGATCAACAACCAAACTGACTTCAGTCGGTTCAACGGTTGGAATATCCGTCTCGGTTGGTAGAGGACTGGGCTCAACAGTATCTGTGGCTGATGGCTCGGGTTCATTTGTCGCCGTAAGCGTTGGCTCCAGTGTATCGGTGCTCGATGCCGTTGGATTATTGACGACTTCAGTATCTGCGGGTGGAGTTGTGGCTTCATCCGAATTATTGTCACTACCGAGCAAGGTAAACGCACCAAATAACAAGCCAATCAAAATAATGGCGGCCAAACCTCCTAACCATAAACCACGCCGACCCGAATTATTTTCCTCGGGCCTAATCACGGTTGTCGCGGGTTCGGATTCCCATTCAGCCAGCGTTGCTGTTACATCTGAGGAGGGAACCATAGTCAAATCGTTATCGAAATTCTGCGTAATGTCTCCACTTGATTGAATAGCCTCCGCAAATGCTTTAGCAAAATCATTGCACGTGTCATAGCGAACTTCTGGCTCACGGGCTAAGGCTTTGAGTAAAACATTCTGCGCCTCTTCAGGTAAATCGCGCCGATGAGTTCGAGGCGGGGGTAATGGCGCACTCACATGTTGTTGAATAACTGCCAGTGGCGTTTCTGCATCAAAGGGTGCTTGCCCAGTAATCATTTCATAAAGAATAATGCCGAGCGAATATTGATCAGAGGCGGGTGTGAGGTCTTTTTTGCCTAAGCACTGCTCGGGACTCATATATTTAGGTGTACCGATTAGCCCGGTTCCCGTCAAATCTAAGCCGCTTCCATCAACCATTTTCGCAATGCCAAAATCAGTCAGAAATGCATTGCCCTGATTATCCATCAAAACATTGGAAGGCTTGATGTCGCGGTGAAGCACATTGTTTTGATGAGCATAACTTAAAGCGGAGGCAACTTGACTCAAAATTTGGGCGGCTTCCGTCAGCGGTAAAGCCCCTTTAGCCTGAATATATTCTGACAATGTGCCGGTATCAAGATAGCGCATCACCATATAGGTAATGCCGTCTTCTTCCCCAAAAGCAAACATCGGCAAAATATGGACATGTTCAAGCCGTGCAATTGCTTTGGCCTCTTGCTCAAAACGAGCCCGAAAGGTTTCATCCTGTAAATATTGTTGGGGTAATGTCTTAATGGCGACATGTCGCTCTGTCAGGGGGTCGAAGGCTTTATAAACCGTAGCCATACCACCGCGCCCAACCTGTTCAACAATGCGGTAGCCACCGAGTGTGTTCCCTATCATAAATTCCCACAATCATCTATTTAGATTTATTGGTAGGCGAAGATAGAATTAATTGTAGCGAATATCATCTTTTTGAACAATTTGGCTAAGGAGACAACATAAAATAGGGGGATGGGCGCGAATACCTTTGCAACGTCTAACAGGATAAGTTGTGAAGTTAATTTGCAACAATATTTGTGGTTTCAATAGGAAATTCAAGTCTAAAGACAGAGCCCGCGCCATATGTACTTTGCACGTCAATCTGACCACGATGCATTTCTACAAGTTCCTTCACAATAGAAAGCCCTAATCCTGTACCAGATGAAATAGTTTTGGCTTCATCACTCCGATAGAATCGTCCAAAGACATGCGGTAGTTCTTCAGATTTAATCCCAATCCCATTATCTTTTATCACTATAGTAATGTTGTCGTTTTGGTAGGCTGTCGTGATTTCAATAACACCATGTTCCGGTGTGTAATTGATAGCATTGCTAATCAGATTAACCAATATCCGTTCCATTTCACTTGCATCGAATACCATGGGTGGCAACTTTGCATCAGGTATAAAAATTAGATTTTGATTTTTCTGGTAAGCAACCACAGATTGACCAGCCACAATCTTAGCGATTAGCTCATTAATATTGCCGGATTCCAACTTAAGACGAATCATCTGACGGTCAATACGTGAGAGGGTAAGCAAATCGGTCACTAAATCGGATAAACGATCAATTGCATATTCGAGTCGAGGAAGTTGCTTATCGAAAGTATCCGGTGATTGCTTTAGGAGATAAAGAGTCGTTTGTAGAATGGTAATTGGATTACCTAAATCATGTGCCGCATCCGCAATAAAACGCTCTTTCATCATCAGTAATTGTTGCTCTAGCGTAATATCATGTTGCACACCGATAAAATGCTTAATTTTTCGATCCTGATCGAGAACCGGCGCAATAGTCATCTGTACTTGATATAAATCACCCGATTTACGGCGATTGACAAGACGGCCTTCCCAAACTTGGCCAGATTTG
Source organism: Anaerolineae bacterium (assembly GCA_050303635.1). Lineage (GTDB taxonomy): Bacteria > Chloroflexota > Anaerolineae > Aggregatilineales > J027 > JAKEEQ01. The sequence continues at coordinate 11,775 of JBNLCD010000072.1, read as the reverse complement.
ATGGTGCTCCACATATTTTCAAAAATAGAGGAGGGCATTTGTGTACTCTGTAAAATACTGATATTTTTTTCTAGTACCTCATCAAATTCATACCCGTTTAACTTTTCCCATGCAGGATTTACATACAGAATGTTGCCGTCAATATCGGTTAATACGATAGCGTCTGCCACATTTTCAAGAATAATCTCATTTTGTTTATGTTCGCGAATTAAATCATTCGTCCGCGCTTGTACTCGATATTCAAGTTCCTCATTTAACTTTTGCAGGGCATTTTCAGCTTCTTTTCGACGAGTAACATTAATGCCTGACACATAAAGTGCCTCCTCATTATCGAAGCGTGCCATTTTAGTCGAAAAGCTTAACCAGATGCTGGTTCCATCAGCCTGATGGACTTGCGCTAAATAATCATTAACTTCATTCATTTGGCGAGCTTGCTCAAGCAATTGAGAATAAGTATTCACATCATCAAATAGTGTTGCAAATTTTTGATTAATAAGCTCCGCACAAGCATATCCTAAATTTTGACAAGCTGTTTTATTGGCATAGATGATTGTTTCATCGCTGATTCTGATGATTGTCAGATTAACCGGAGAATTTTCAGCTACAATCCGAAACCGCTCTTCACTTTCACGTAAAGCCGCCTCAACAAGCTGACGTTGCTCACGAGCTCGCAGGGACATAATGCCGTAAGCTAGATTATCGGCTAATTCCAATAATAATTTAACCTCTTCCTTATCAAACGCATCGGCTTCGGTTGAGTAGACATTCAGCGAGCCAATAGTTCTTTCTTCAGTCCGAAGTGGCAAGGCCAGTGAAGAAGCATAGCCGCGTTCTAAAGCCCGGGCCCGCCAGGGTTCAAATTCGGGATCAGAGTGAATATTTCGGGCAACATACGGTTCGCCGGTACGAATCACAGTACCCGTGGGTCCTCGTCCACGTGGCGTATCTGCCCACGTAATTTCTAGGCTTTGTAAATAGCCATCTTCATAACCTGCTTGTGAAACGGGTTCAACTGTTTTGTTCTCATCAAAGCGTGCATAGCCCACCCACGCTAATCGATATCCGCCTTGATGCACCACAATTTGACAAATATCGTTAAGGAGTTCGGCTTCGCTGGATGCGTGGAGGAGCGTCTTGTTGACATAACTCAAAACACCATAGGCACGATAGACAGATAATAGCGAGCGCTCTAATCGTTTCTCTTCGGTAATTTCACGGTTAACCGCAATAATAGATTTACGATTATCGACACTCCCAACCGTAAGTTGGCTCCAAATCATGATAGGGGCGTTCGTGTTCTTATACTGGATTATTTCACTTTCATAATAGCCATTTGCCCGTAGTTTCGTTTGAACATCTAAAAAACTATCTTTAAGATATTTAGTTTGAAGAATTTCGTCGTTGAGAGATTTCCCGATAACTTCTTCGGCGGACCAGCCATATAGCCTTTCAGCTGAGGCATTCCACATCTGAACTCTAAAATCTATATCTGTGATAATAACGGCATCCGATACATTATTAAAAATGGCGGATTCATGATGATGTAAGCGATCTGTCGGTACTAAGTTTTCCACATAGGAAGTTAGTTTTTGGGGTCGAAACGGATAAATGAGATACTCATCAGCACCTGCCGCCCAAACTTCTTTAATCTGATGCGCAATATCCAGAGCAACAATCATTAAGACTGGTATATCGGGAAATTCTTCTTTAAAGCGACGGCATGTAGTGAGATGGGTTTGATTCGCATTAGTGATCTCAGCAATAATTAACTGGGGAGTGTGGTTATGGCAATAATTTTGCGCCTGCTCAACATTCTCTACATCAACAACCATATAGACTGATTGCGCCAACTCTTCAGTCAATTGGGCCAATAGTTCCGTACTATTCATTAAAACAAGAATGGTTGGGGATGGACGCATTGTCTATCCTTTTAATAGAACTAGCCAGTAGCATCAGCCTAATTCAATCATAATCAATTGAATTGATTCTAGCTTAACGCAATTTGAAAACAGGCACAAATAGAGATAACTATTTTCTAAAAAATAATCTCTAATCAAGTTGACTAGAGATTATTTCTGTTTGGTATAGAGATCGTATCGTGATTTCCTATTTCAATTGCGCATATACCACGCGCGTCGCTTCCGGAGTGAAACGCCCGCATCGTTCACCGAACGGCGATGACTGCGCACCCGTCCGCGCGGATCGATATGAATTTGGCCACTTTGGCGCAAACGAGCAAATTCTTCAGGAGTGATATCCGGTGCGGGCTCACCACCGAGCCGTTCTAAACGTTCATTCATCCGGTCATCTGACTGATCATGGGGCACGTTTTCATTCACCGAAACCGGAATTTCTTGGACAGATTCATCAATATCCGTCTCATAATCACTTGCCGGGATTTCCTCATTATAGGTTTCCGGCAATTCATCTGGTGGCGGGAGATGAATTGCATCGTCTTCCGGCGGAAGTTCATTGATATTTTCGTTGTCGTTTGGCATATGGGGTTGATCACTCATTTTCATTACTCGCTTTCGACGATGTTTGTTGCTCCGCATCGGTAGCATTTTCGCCACCTAATAAGTCTTCAAGAGCCAGTGCGGTGGATTGATGTTGTTGATAAGACCCACACACTAAACATTCTGGATTTTGACTAATATTGACCCACTCGACGCCAAAGGCCGGGGTCATTTGCCCTTCGATAATCTCAATCGCACGGCTCGCCAGAATAATGGTATTCGCGGGCAAATCGCGTTCCGCCGAAGTATCTTCTAACAATAGGTTTAAGGCAATTGTCGCCTGTGTATTCGCCACCCGGACGACATCAAGCCATAAACCGGGTTCCGCTTCAAGTGTGCCATCGGGTCGTCGCTGACCATAATCCATTTCTTGATGAGCACTGGCCGATTCTTCTTGCACATAACCCTCGCGCAATTGTTCAGCCCAGCACGCATAACATGGACCTTGTACTGGATAAATCACATTCACATCGCCGCCTTCGCCGCGTTCATAAACTCCCGCGTAAATGGCTGTTAGGTTTTTAGCGAGACAGGCTTCATTGATTTCAAATTTTGCCCCCTCACCATCAACACCGACGACCAGCAAATCCATTTCATCCAACAAATCTGAATGATCTTCGCTTCGACCCACCACGGCTTTTATATTCGCATTGGGGTTTCGCTGTCGAATCAAATCGGCGACAGCTTCAACTTTAGGTTGGCCAAGATAACGGTTATCAGCCACATGCCGCACAATATTCGCAGGTTCGAGGATATCATCATCCAGAAGAATAAAGTTTTCAACTCCGCTCATGGCTAAAGATAATGCAACATAGCCACCGCCAGAGCCTAAACCAATTACGCCGACGGTTTGTTGGCGCAGATGCTCAAATGCATCTTCTCCTAAAACATTTTTAACACGATGCCAGTTGGTCACGCGTTCCTCTTTTCCCACGCTAGAATGGCTTTGACACCATCTAATAAACTCGTTTTGGCTGTCCAATGAGGTAAAATCTCTAATGGGACAGGTTCAGACGCGGCATAGGCCGCTGTCAAGAAATCTTCGTCTTCGTTTTCCGGCATTGGTAAGACCGGAGCTGTCCGCCATTCAGGGGCACGTTGTGGATATTGAGCGGGGGTTACCGCTAACCACATGCGATTGTGCCCCGGTTGTTGGATAATAAACACAGTATCCAACGGTGGTAAATTATTGGCACTCCATGACACTAAATCTAACACCGCAAAACCATTTTGCTCCAAGAGTGCTAGTTCAGCATCTAGCCGTTCGCTATTAGAGAGCCACCACACCACATCCGGTAACCGTGGCAAATCAACTGCTAATTCGGGTCGCATCGGTTCAAAATCTATGCCGCGCTTGGCAACCCACCAAAAATCTATACGCATCCGCTGATGTTCTGTTGCAATTGCCAAGGTATTCGGTGTATCCAGCGGCTCAAAATTGGGCTCAAAGGTTACAATTGGCATGAGCAAATGCTTGAGTTTGAGCTCACGCATTAACCGTTTGGCTGTACGCATATCGCCACCAGATGGTTTCACCATGCCGTCGGGTTGTTTATGCCAGTCACCTAGATGTTTGAGCGGCGCGTCCCATTTGGCGGCAATCGCATTACCATAGGAATTGCGGCGTAACTCGCGATACATTTCCCAATTTTCATGCCACCAATTAAATATCGCGCCTTGCCAATCATCCCCTTGTTCAAACATCGCATATTGGCGCACGCTATGTTCGACGGGCGGAACAGTATCTAGCACAAAAATTTTAGGCAATTTCTTGCTGTTGCCATTTTTGCCCGATTTCCCATTACCATTCGCAATTTCAAGCCCGACCATTGCTTCACCAGTTTCATGTTGCAGGTGTTGCATGGATGCGGTGAAAATTTTGGCGAGGACATGTTTCGCCAGAATAATCGTTGGTAAAGGTTCATCTGACTCAGGTGGCAATTGAATTTCAAGATGGTCAATAGATGCCATAGACTATCGTCTTCCTTGCCGCTGATTACCTCGGCGGTCAACATGTTCTTCTTTACCTAGCCAACGGCCCGTGGCCCGCCAAGTATAAAAGGTATAGAGCCATTCAATCGCCCAACCTACCACGGTTATTGCCGTTGAGGTTGAAGGATTCCAGCCATAAGTGATCCCATCTTTGGGATTAAATAAGCAAAGTTGGCCATCTTCAAATTGATGTTTAGGGCTATAAATATGTGGGCTGACCACAAATGCTTCCGGCGCACCGTTTGGATATTTATCCGGATAAACAATCTTCAATGTATGGACTTTTTGCGGCAAGCCTTGCAAATTAATATGGACATTGCCTAGCCAATATAAACGATATTTATCACGTTCGAGCCGGAAGGTATCCTCAAACGTAGCTTGCATCAGCTCAACTTCTAGCCGTAAACGGGGGGATACTTCGGTTTCACTTCCCCACCAATAACGCGCCACACCTAACCTCCCTTAAAACCAATAATGATGAATATGATGTAAATTGGGATTGAGGTGTTTCTCAACATTAGCTTGCCCAATTCGAAAACTCATGGCTGTATTGAAAATTAATACGAACCTGACCATAAAATAGTTTCGCTAATTTGGGCTCAATTTGAGCTAATAAATGAGGATATTCCTCTCAACCCCGTTAATTTGTTTAGGTTTACCTATTATTTTACCGGAGAACCTAAAGACATCCCCACCCCAATTCTGCGGGGATTGCCTGCTTGTTTCGGTGATTACAAATACAGCGGAGAATACGCGATAGAGCAAGGCATTTAGAAAATATTCTATAAGAAATTTACCCCTGATGCATTAATATTTACACGAAATCAATTCTTTTTTTATAATTTTTTACAAACGAAAAGTCGCGCCAATTCAACAAGTCAAATCAAAAGAGCGACATGTTTTTTGAAAAAATATTAAAAAAAAGGTCACAAAGATCACAAAAAAAAGTGGCAAATTTCACTGAGTCGCTAAACCAGCATCGACTATACTGAGGGTAAGATTGCGTTAACATTGTAAGCAAGGGGAGATGCCATGACCGCTATGACCAAATCGAAACAAAAAATTAATTTGCGTTCTGTGGCTTTGCCAGCCGAACATGGCGGGTGGGGCTTTCTGATTGAACCCATTGTCTTGGGTCTTATTTTAGCGCCAACCAATCCCGGTATTTTATTGGCTTTCGCCGCTTTCGGCATGTTTTTAGCCCATCAGCCACTCAAAATTGCCATTAAGGATTACCGCAAAGAACGGCGTACTCTGCGTACACAGTGGGCCGAACGATTTGCCCTGATGTATATCGGCATCGCTGTGGTCTCATTCTTCTTTGTCTTCTATATTTCTGACTCTCAATTTATGATCCCATTATTGATCGCGCTTCCATTTGCGTTTGTGCAAGCCTATTTCGATTTTCAAAACCGAAGTCGCCATGTGATTGCCGAAATGAGTGGTACAATTGCCATTGCCGCTATCGCTCCAATCTTGTTGTTATTGGACGATTGGGCATTTGATAAAGCCATGTTGGTATGGCTGGTTTTATTGGGACGCAATATCCCCTCAATTTTATATGTACGTGTACGACTCCGTTTAGAACGGGCAAAAGAACCTAGTTTAACACCGGCTTGGTTATCACATATTGTTGCGCTGGTGATCATTACTGGCTTAAGTCTGGCAGGTTATGTTCCGTTGGGCGCAATTGGCGCGATTATGGTCTTAACAGGTCGGGCACTTTGGGGTGTATCCCATTATCGTAAACCAGTCAAACCTGTTCAAGTTGGTGTAGGGGAAATCATTTTTGGTCTACTCTATGTACTCATAATAGGTATTGCATATGCACTTGACTAATCAAAAAACAGCTCGACTCGCTTGGCTCATTGTTGTTCCGGGTATTGTAATAGGGTTAGTTTTAGCGCTCATGGGTGTCATGGGCGCTTTTACTGGTGGTACTGATGGCCCTGCTTCCGAAAAAATCAGTGATGTCGATGTTGATCAGGGTCGCGCGGTCTATCTGCAATATTGCGCAATCTGTCATGCGCCGGATGCCAGTGGGATTCCCGGCCTCGGCAAAGATTTAACCCGCAGTGATTTTGTTAATTCGACCAGCGATGCTGATTTACGTGCCTTTGTTATCAAAGGTCGTTCCATTGATGACGCGATGAACACGACAGGGGTCGCTATGCCCGCGCGCGGTGGAAATTCGTTGCTCACTGATGCTGAAATTGACCAAATTATTCTCTACTTGCGGTATCGTGCGGAGTAATTTGGTATGCCTTTATTGTCCCGTGTATTCATACGCGTTGCGCTAATCAATTTATTCGTTGGCTTTGGTCTCTGGATTGTTTATCAAGCTCATCAAGCAAGTTTAATTGGCGGAACATGGTATGCCCTTCATCCGATTGCGATTCACTATATCACCGTTGGTTGGCTGACTCAACTTATTTTTGCGGTTATCTATTGGATGTTCCCCATTGTGAATCGAGAAACGCCTTATGGAGTGGTCTGGGTAAGCTGGGTGGGATTTCTCAGTCTCAATTTTGGTTTATTTGTCCGCGCTGTTTTTGAAATTGGCCTATCCCAAGGATGGTCCGGTGAAGCAGGTCTTGGTTTGGTTGGCGCGGCAGTTTTGCAATGGAGCGGAATCACGGCTTTGGTGTTAACCAGTTGGAATCGTGTCCGGCAACGAGGAGGCACAGCCTAAATGCCGCCACTTAGCCGGAATATGATTCGCCTCGCTTTCTTCAATTGTTGGTTAGGGATCACCATTGCCAGTTTTATTCTTGCCACCAAAGGTCAACCGCAACTTTGGACAGGACGTGCATGGCAATGGTTGCCGGCTCATATTAACTTGCTTTTAGTCGGTTGGATGCTTCAATTGTCGCTGGGTGTGGCTTATTGGATTTTGCCGCGTTTGCCGTGGACACTGACTAAGCGGGGCCGCGTTGAATTTGCCGTCTTTGCCGCCTTTGCCTTAAATGGTGGAGTTTGGTCATTAAGTGGTGGATATATTTTGTTTCCACACTCGCCGTGGTTGCCTCTACTGGGAATCACCCTCCAATTTTTAGGGGTTTGTGCCTTTATTATCCATGCCTTGCCGCGTATTCGACCCACCTTTGTACCCAAGAAAGAATCTAGTTCCTGATACAAACGAACTAACTTATAGCTTGCTTTATTAGCGCCCAAGTCGAGTTGCAGGGTTGGAAATCCCTACGTTATAATAACCGTAAGATAAACCATTTTTAAAGCACCATTCATCAGCATGAAAGAGTCTGCAATGGACCAAGCATATGAATTCTTAGGTTATAGTGTGCTGAACTGTGTATATGCCGGCGCATTAGGCATTGGCGTGATCTACACACTTTTCTTGCTGGTCTTCCAAGGCATTGGCGAAGTTGCCGATGGCATTGGCGATTTATTCAGTTTCTTGGACGGTGGTGCTGATATTCATATGGATATTGGTGATGTGCACGGCGATGGGGCCGGCATTAGTTTACTCGCCGTGACTATTTTTATCTCAGCTTTTGGTGCATTTGGTTTAGCTGGCACAGGCTTTGGGGCCGGGCCGGGGGGTAGCCTTGTTATCGCTACTTTAGGTGGAGTTGTTTTTGGTGGTTTAGGGCAGGCTTTCTTCTTATATATTCTCTCGCCCACGACTAGTTCAATCGTTACCCAATCCAAATTGGAAGGTATGACCGCTGAAGTCACCACACCCATTCCCGATGGTGGTATTGGTCAAATCTCATTGGTCGTCCAGGGTAGTCGCATCAATTATAGCGCCCGTTCGCTCAATGAAGGTAGTCTCAAGCGTGGCACTGAAGTACGAATTGAACGTATTATCGGGAGTGTGGCCACGGTTGTTCCAACCAGCGAGTTCGAGGCATAGTAATCCAAAAATGCACTACATAAAATTAGTTTTGATCATAAATAATCGGATTTTCAAGAATTTCAAATAAGGAGCTAGGCTATGGCACTTGGCATTGTTGCCCTCTTAACCCTCATGGTGATTATCTTTGTGGGGGTAGGTTTTTATTTTTCACGGATTAAGAAGGTTGGTCCGAATGAAGTGCTAGTTATTTCCGGTCGTAAGACTATTGATTCTGATAGTGGTCAAGAATCCAGTTTCCGTGTTGTAAAAGGTGGTCGAGCATTCATCTATCCATTCCTAGAACGCGTTGATTATTTATCTCTGGAACTATTCACTATTGAAGTCACGATTAATAATGTATACACCATTCAAGGGGTGCCAATCTCGGTAGAGGGCGTGGCGCAAATCAAAATTGCCAGTGACAGCGTTAGTATCCGAACAGCTTCAGAACGTTTTCTGAGCAAGAGTTCAGCCGAAATTACCGCTGTGGCACACGAAACGTTGGCTGGGCATCTGCGTGCTATTGTGGGTACCTTAACTGTTGAAGAGGTTTATCGTTCTCGTGATAAATTTGCCCAAAGTGTGCAAGATGTGTCGGCGACCGATCTATCCAATATGGGGTTGGGTATCGATAGTTTTGTGATTAAAGACATTAGTGATAGCGAAGGTTATCTTGAAGCATTAGGTCGCCCACAGATTGCCAATGTTAAACGAGAAGCGGTCATTGCGGAACAACAAGCCGCCATTAAGGAACAAGAAGCACGACGTGACTTGGGTATCAAGAAAGCTGATTATGATGCCGAAGTGAATAAACAACAGGCTGGTTCTGACTTGGCTTATGATTTGCAGAAAAACACCACGCTTCAATTGGTGCGTGAGCAAGAAGTTGAAGTTGAAGTTGTTGCCAAGCGTAAATCCATTGAATTACAAGAACAAGAGGCCCAGCGTAAAGAACGCGAATTGGAAGCGACTGTCCGCAAACCAGCCGAAGCCGAACAATTCCGCATTGAAACGCTAGCGAATGCGCGCCGTTTCCAAATTGAAGCTGAAGCCCAAGGTGGTGCCTCTGCCGTGCGGTTACGCGGTGAAGCCGAAGCAGATGCGATTCGGGCTCAGGGTTTGGCACAAGCCGATGTTATCAAGCAACAAGGTCTCGCCGAAGCTGAAGCTATGCAACGGAAGGCTGAAGCATGGCAAATGTATAATCAAGCGGCCATTATTAACCAGTTGATTGATGCTTTGCCCGCGATTGCGGCGGCTATTGCGGAACCACTGTCCAAGACCGAACGTATTGCAATTATCTCAACTGGCGGAGAAAATGGTGGTGGCGCTGGAGCCAGCCGCTTGACCGCAGATATTGCCAACATCGTAACCCAAATTCCCGAAACAGTCTCGGCTTTAACAGGTATTGATTTACTCAGTACTATTAAGGATTTACCGGGCATTGTTGAGGACGAAAAGAAATCAGATGAGAGTGAAGCTTAGCACTTAGCTTGACAAATTAAAGTCTATCAACAGGTGATGTTGCGTTTCAGCATCACCTGTTTTTATTATTTTAGTTAATTCAATTTAAATGGTCTGTTTTTCCTAACAAAATGATTGCGCATATTAACTGTGAACGTGATACACTTTTGAATAAGTATCGGAAAAACACGAAATCAGGTTGAGACCCTATGCTTGAAATTGATCGTATTTATCTCTTACAAAAAGCATTTCCTGAAGTTGATACAGATACATTGGCAGATATTGCGCCACTGGCACGTGTCGAAACATATCCGACAGATACCGTGCTGTGTTATGAAGGTGATATTGGTGATAAGTTCTACCTTATCAGTGAAGGGGAAATTGAAATCCTCAAAAAATTCACGGATACCGAAGAACGCGTCATGCGCACCAGTCGGGCGGGTGAATATTTTGGTGAAATGGCGCTCTTGGATGATGCGCCGCGAACAGCCACGGTTAAAACAACCAAACCCACAGTCATGTTAGAACTTGATCGTGAAACATTTGAATCGGCGCTTCAGAAGAATCCACGCATCACAACCATGCTTGTCAAAACGATTATCAATCGGATGCGCGCAAACGATGCACGCGCTCTGGCTGAATTAGCCCAACAAAAACAAGAACTTGAAATAGCGTACGATGAATTGCAATGGCAAGAACAACGTCGGAACGAATTCTTGAATACACTCGCGCATGAACTCCGTACGCCACTGACGACCACCAGCGGGTACCTGCAATTACTGCGCGCCGGGTTATTGGCTGGTGACCAATTTGATATGGCTATCGATAAAATTGATAGTTCGTTCAAAAAAGTCATTAGCTTGATTAATGACTTGCTCTTTGTGCAACGCCAAATGTTGGTTGAGTTTGCCCTCGAAGATGTTGATTTGCTTGAAGTTTTGTCAGGAGTTTATGAAGAACTTCAACCCAAAGCACGGGACAAGAACAAAAGCATCAATATGTTGGCAAATACACCTGTGCCCATTATTCAAGCCGACCCCGCTGGTTTGACTCGGGCGTTTAAACATCTGTTGGATAATGCCATTAAGTTTAGTCCGGATAGTGATGAAGTTGTCGTTGAAGTTGCGCTTAAATCGAATCTGGTTACCGTTTCGTTTATTGACTATGGAGTGGGCATTCCGCAAGATTTTATGCCGCGCTTGTTTGTTGAATTTGAGCGTATTGAAACCGCCGGTGGCCACTTATTTGATGGGGCCGGGCTTGGTTTGCCTATCGTCAAACAAATCATTGAGCGGCATGGCGGTGAAATTGATGTGAAATCCAAAGTCGGTGAAGGTTCGACCTTCACTGTCAAATTGCCGCTCGAACAACACGGCGGTTAGAAATGCATACGACATTTTAAATAGAAGCACAACGAACACCCGTGGACTGGCGGGTGTTTTTTGTTACATAGCACGCCATAAGATTTGAAAAACAGGGAAGCATCCCCGCCTGAGCGTGGTATAATACGAAAAATTTTCCCAAAAATTTCAGCTTAGCTATCAGGAGCAGAACCCCCATGGTATTGAATCTACATTCGTTGGATAAGTTCCGCGAAGAATTAGAACGTTGGGAGAATACAACTCTCCAAAAAACGTTAGATGGCCGCCCCGAACGTCTCAAACGTTTCATGACCGAAAGTAGCCGCGATATTGATCGCCTCTATACGCCTGCGGATGTATCCGAATTGGATTACGAACGCGATTTAGGTTTTCCGGGTGAATATCCCTTTACCCGCGGCGTACATGCCACCGGACATCGGGGGCGTTTGTGGACCATGCGCATGTTTGCTGGTTTTGGGACTGCTGAAGAAACCAATGAACGCTTTAAATATTTGCTAGATCAAGGCAATATGGGCTTGAGTGTGGCTTTCGATTTACCGACTCTCATGGGGTACGATACCGATGC
>JBNLCD010000071.1:0-14449 GCA_050303635.1 Anaerolineae bacterium | reverse complement strand
TTCGTAATGGGGTCAAAATCAGTTAGGCCAAGGAAGAGATTTTCCGCAGCTTGCCATGAAGCCATGTCAGATGCATAGGCAGGATCAAGGGTCGCCAGCGGTGTTCGTGAAGCAAGATAGAGCGTGACAGGTTCATTGGTTTGCGGTGGTGCTTTACTTTGCACTATCGAGAAACTGAAAAACAGACTTATCAGAAGGAAAATGATTACGAAACGCATAGACTAGCCCCTCCTTATTCTATTTAGAATACTCTTCTACAAGCTAGTTGGGTCATTCAAACTTAAAATGAGTTTGTTCTGTGAATTTGGCCCATATTTGCGGAATGGCTCTATTTTGATGTTACAATTGAATGCAGAGCTTTTATTTGATTTAGTGGACTGTGTTCCTTGCTAATGGGGAGACGATTTAATGGGATTTAATACAATCGAAGATGTACAAAGCGCCCTCGCCACTCAAAACTATATTGCCACCGATGATATCGCTACGGTGACATTTTTGGCGGAAAATCTTGGTAAGCCTGCCTTAGTGGAAGGACCGGCGGGGGTTGGTAAGACTGAACTCGCGAAATCTTGGGCCAAAGCGACCGGCCGTGAATTAGTGCGCTTGCAATGTTATGAAGGCTTGGATGAAAGCAAAGCGCTGTATGAGTGGGAATATGCTAAGCAAATGCTCTACACTCAACTTTTACGTGATAAATTGCAAGATCTCCTGAAAGATGCCAATAGCCTCACTGAAGCGGCTGATCGTTTAGCCAATGAAGAAGATGTTTTCTTTTCTGAGCGATTTTTGTTGCCGCGTCCGTTATTAAAAGCAATCACGTCACCGGAGCCCGTGGTTTTGCTCATTGATGAAATTGATCGGGCGGATGCTGAATTTGAAGCATTTTTGCTGGAGGTTTTGAGCGATTTTCAAGTGACCGTGCCTGAATTGGGGACGATTGCGGCCACACATGTGCCCACCGTTCTTTTAACCAGTAACAATACGCGCGAACTTTCCGAAGCGCTGAAACGGCGATGCTTATATTTGTTCGTCGATTATCCGAATTATCAAGCCGAACTGGATATCATCAAACTTAAAGTGCCGAATTTGAAACCGCAATTAGCAGAACAAGCGGTTGAATTGGTCCAAAGTTTGCGCCAAATGGAACTCAAGAAAGATCCCAGTATTTCGGAAACACTGGATTGGGCCAAAGCACTTGTCATGCTCAATGCTGATCAATTGGATGAAGGCATGCTCGAAAATACCCTGACGGTGTTGCTAAAGCATGAATCCGATTTGCAAAAAGCGCGTCGGATGCTACGGCGGAATGGGCGTGATGATTATTCCCAACCGCCCCGTCCGCGTCGTGGCGGTCGTTAGGCAAACCGCTGAGAATGCTATAAAATAGAATAATCCATTTTAATTAGGGCAGATAAATTTATTTGCCCTATGTTTTTGTTGGGAGCCTATCAGAAAGGAGTGGTGCGATTAATGAGTTTTACCTAGATTAATCGCAGAATTTTGATGATGAAAAAAATGAGACTATTATTGATGATCGGGGTCGTTTTGCTGGCAGTGGGTATTAGCCAGTTACCGACGACTATTCAAGCGCAGGATGGTGGCGAAACCATTATCTTGGGTGAACGGAAAGTTGGCCAAATCAATGCCAACAATCAACAGCCGACTTATGAATTTACTGCTACGCCAAACCAACGGGTTGAAGTTGATGTCACGGCCCTAACTTCACAACTAGCGTTATCCTTCACTGTGTTCAATGATTCCGGTGCATTGGTCGTGGCCGTGGGTAATCCGACTCAAGCGAATCAGATTAACGATACCGTTGTGTTCCCCGCCGCAGGTGTCTACACCATTCAAATAAGCAATGTCAGTAGTGTCGATGGCGATTTTATTATCTCCGTGTTAGCGCCCGAACCAGATGTGCCGCCAACGCCACTGCTGGCGGGTCAAACACAGCAAAATTCATTATCTCAAGGCGCTGAGGTTGTTTACGGCATTACCACTAATTCCGAAGCACCACTTTATTTAGAAGTGAGTACCACAACAGCGAATGCTGGTCTGGATATTACGCTCAATGATAATAACGGGGAAGCGTTAGCCTTTGTTAAGAACAGTTTGCTGGGTGTACGCCTGATTCTGCCGGCGGGTGTTGAAGATTATGAATTAGTTATTCAAAATATGCACCCCGACGGTATTAGTATTGGTTTTATGGTCAGTTTAATGGCTGGCTCAAACGATGGCCAGTCAAGCGATATATCCACGCCCGTTCCGCCTGTCAGCACAACGCCAACCGCATCGGATGACAGTGGACAACCCGCCTTGCCCACCAGTGGCCCCTGTAAACTGGCGACCCAAGGGCAAATCGTCAATGTACGGGGTGGTCCGTCAACTGAATATGATATCGTGGCCACGATTGGTGCGTTCACAATTTATGATGTTTTAGGCCGCAATGAAGATGGAACTTGGTTCCAAATTGATGCCCAACCTGAAATTGGCTGGGTAGCGCGCAATGTAACTCGCCAAGGTGGGGATTGCGAGAACTCCGATTTATCATTAGCTAGTTATCCACCCTTGCCGTCTTCAATTTCGGGTACGGTTTGGCACGATTTGTGTGCCACTCCTGATGTTACACCGAGTGAACCGCCGACTGGCTGTGTAGATGACGCTATCGCGGGGATGATCGCGAATGGTTTGTTTGAGGCAGGTGAACCGGGCATTGGAAATGTTGTGGTTACCCTTGGTTTAGGAGCTTGTCCGGCGACACCATTGGCGTCACGTACAACAGATTCATCGGGCCAATATATCTTTGAGGATCTCGATGCCGGGACATATTGCTTAAGTATTGATCCACTCTCAGCCACCAATTCGACAGCCTTGATACCGGGTGGGTGGACATCTCCACACATCAGTGGGACAGCATCATTCAATGTGAATCTTGATGCAGGTGATGATCGCGTGATCAACTTCGGTTGGGATTATCAATTCGCACCATAATGAAATTTTCAGAATAAACAAAATGAGGGCAACCGATATCAATTGGTTGCCCTTTTGTATTTCATGGATTTATTGGTTAATCCTCGGATTTGCCTTTGTTGAGGCGTTTCTTAATACGCTCAATTTGTTGCAAGTTTTCAGCTAGCATTTCTTGGGTTGCGCGCAGGCTTTGTTGCGCGGAGCGCTCGATATAAGGAAAAGCCAGCCACACATTCATTAAACCAAATAGCGCACCTGTGAGATATCTGAAGAAGGGTTTCGTCTCCCTCACTTCCCACGCGTTAAATATAGATATCGAATCAAACGGTGGATAGCCAAATAATTGACTAAAGCCATCGAGCCCAATGGGTGCAATCCCTAAGAGTAAATACAGCGCGAAAGGCGCAGGTCGTAATCGATGACGGAGAACTCCGAACAAGAAGCCGGCGAATGTCATCGTTAAATAAATCATAATATCGCGTTGACATAAGGCTATCTTGTAACCCATGGTTTCATCGCCTCTGAATTCACGCGCTGAAAACTGTAACTGCTCAGTCCAATTTGCCAAATCAGCCGGATTGAATTCGTAACCTTCTAAACCAGCATTACGCTGGCGGCGCACAAAAATTTCCTGAAATTCTTCAGATTGGGCCGCATAGTCTTCAAAGGTAGGACCGTCTGTTTGCGCGGCTTCACGGGGATAAACGGTTTCCTCACCAAAGAGAAAGGTGGAACGAAAAGCAAATTGGTGGCACATCGGACTATACATAGTATAGAGTGCATTGGCTGGTCCCGTTGCTCCGGCATGCATCAAAACGGGGGCCAGGATAGGTAGGGTGACATAAATAGCCAATAAACCGGTGACCAATTTCCACCAATGTTTACTTACGAAAAGAGCATTTTTGTGACGTTTCACGAGATAGGCATGTTGTTCTTCGAGCCTATCGACCAACGCTTGTGTTGGTTTAGCCATACCGAATTGTCCTTTGAAGATATTTGGTTGCAAAGAGGATGCTCTTAATTATACGGGAAATAGGAAATAGAATTTAGTCCCATTCTGTTCGACATATTCTCAGGTGAGTTTTGAGAGTCGTAAAAATGATATGAAAAATGAATTGGCGTGGGCATACATTTTCTGAATTGTCTTGCGCTGGGAATGATAGTTTTTGCTTGAGCTTAATTTTCCTTAAACTTCATTAAATCTGGACAAAGTCCACAAACGATTCTTCGACATTCAACCCGAAAAGACGTTACAATAGATGGTTAATATTGAATGTTGTATAAGTTGAAACTTTCTCCTGCATGGTGCAGGTCAAATCGTACATTTTAGGAGCAAACAATGCGACGTATTGCAGTAATGACAAGCGGCGGTGATGCACCGGGCATGAATGCCGCTATTCGCGCCGTAGTGCGCACGGCTGTTGCTAAAGGTGTGGAAGTAATGGGTATTCGCCGCGCTTATACTGGCCTATTGGCTGGTGATTTTGAGCGGCTCGGCAACCGCGAAGTGAGTGGTATCTTACAACGTGGTGGTACCATTCTGCAAACAGCCCGCAATGAGCAATTCAAAAAAGAAGAAGGCCAAAAACGGGGCCTACGCCGTTTAAATGAACATGATATTGATGGACTGGTCGTCATCGGCGGTGATGGTAGTTTACGTGGTGGCTTGGCTCTTCACAATTTAGATTTTCCCGTTATTGGTATTCCGGGCAGTATTGACAATGATATCTGGGGCACCAATATGAGTATTGGTGTGGACACTGCGTTGAATACAATTTTGGATGCCATTGACAAATTGCGAGATACGGCTTCTAGTCATGAACGGGCTTTTCTGATTGAAGCGATGGGCCGTAATTGTGGTTATCTGGCTACCATGAGTGGCATTTTAGGTGGGGCCGAATTAGTCATCATTCCTGAAAAACCAATGGAACTTGAAGATATTGCGCGCGCGTTGGATGATGCTTATACCCGTGGCAAATCACATGCGATTGCCGTGATTGCCGAAGGGGCCAAGTATAAGATTCATGAAGTTGCCCAATATATTGAGGAACATCACAAGATTGGCTTTGAAGTCCGGATGACCATTCTCGGGCATGTGCAACGGGGTGGAAGCCCCAGTGCGTTTGATCGCTTATTGGCTACGCGATTGGGCACTCATGCGGTGAATCATCTATTGGATGGCAAACGGGGACTTATGGTTGGCGTAGATGGGCGCGATATCATAACTATTCCTCTCCAGGATGTTGTCTCTCAACAACGCCAAATCAGTGACTCTTATTTTGAAATGGCAGACATCCTTTCCCGTTAACATGAGGACTGGGTTAGCATATGAAAAGCTTCTATCTCAGTTTCTGTCAAATATGCTACAATCGAATTCGACATAAGAAACATGGCTAGCTAAACCATTTTGGCTAGCCCGATTTTTGAAAGGAGCCTGAACACATTTACTTAATTAAAGTGTAAATGTGTGTCTGTTATGGATAATTTGAAAGCACTCTTTCGCCATAGTCTATTACTGGGACTTATCATTCTAATTGCGGTTAGCCTTTTCCCCGCACCGCAAGCAAGTCATGCCCAAGATGGCGGTCAAACCCCGACTGAATTATGCGATGTCGCAGTTGAAAATATTGCAGAACCTGAAACCCGCACTTATTCTGGGGCTGAACAAGTCTTAGAAGAAGGCGTGAACTATCAGGCAATTTTCTGCACCGAAGCAGGCGCTGTCTACGTAGATTTGCTCGAAAATTTTGCGCCGCTGACTGTGAACAATTTTGTTTTCTTGGCAGAAAATGATTATTACAATAACACAACCTTCCACCGTGTTTTGCCTGACTTCATGGTTCAAGGTGGCGATCCAACGGGAACTGGTTCTGGTGGCCCCGGCTATCAATTTGGCGACGAATTTTTACCTTATTTGACATTTGATACCCCTGGCTGGTTGGCGATGGCCAATGCTGGACCTGGTACCAACGGTAGCCAATTCTTCATTACACGTGTCCCCACGACCCACCTGAACGGTCGTCACACCATTTTTGGTAAGGTACTCGAAGGTCAAGACATAGTGGACAATATGCGTGATCGCGATCCCCAAAATCCAGATGATGCCAGTACACCGGGGCCAACACTTTTCACCGTTTTGATTGTGACCGATGAAGATAATGTTCAATCTGATTATGTTGAACCCGAACCCTATACCATCGCGGAAATTGATGCTAGCTTAGCTCAAATCCCCACAGAAGGTTTCACGGTCAATGAAGATGCTTCTGGCCTTGAAACACGCGAATTTGATGCCTACGGCGAGATTTCTTCAACCGCTCGCTATTTAGGGGTAGCAGACTGCCCCGCTGAACCAGACCTATTCATGGTTGGTTTCCGCGTGATTGACTGGGAGACCAGCGATGTGGCCAATGAAGTGATGGCGGATGCTGATTTTATCGCTACAGAATTAGCGGGTGATTTCTCCGAAGCACCCACCGAAGCTCTCGAAGGTTACATGGTCAGCGAAAGTTTAACTTATTGTGATATGCCAAGCGCTCAACATCGCTATATTTGGGCCCGTGGTCAATACGTTTTGATGATGGATTTCGTTATTGGTGACGAACTCATTCCGTTGGAACAATTGCCCCTGGTTGTTGCAAATTTAGCTGGCTATTTTGAAGGTTTTGTTGGGAATGCATTGTTCATCAGCATTAATCAATAAACCTATCTCAACTAGGTAAAATCTATAGATGGGTGACTCGTTGGCTAGAGTCACCCATTTTTATTTATTATAGAGATCCAAATTGTTTGAAGCATGTTAACACTGAAAAATTTGAAGTAAGTGCTTCGACGATAACGCCGTCTTTATGTTGGCAGGTCATCAATAATGAAAATTAACTTCTTTACCTGCGGCTTTTATTTAAGAGTTAGCATCATCATTAACCCACATTCTGTGGTAAAAACAATCAACCTATAGGAGCATCTTTTAATGAATTACGGATATTCGACAACGCTTGATCTGAGCTATGAAGAAGCTATTGAAAAAGTTACGGAAGCGCTTAAAACAGAAGGCTTTGGTGTATTGACCGAAATTGATGTGCAAGCGACCATGAAAAAGAAGATTGATGTTGATATGGAACGCTACGTCATCTTAGGTGCTTGCAATCCTCATTTGGCACATCAAGCTTTGCAAGCGGAAAAAGGTATTGGTTTGATGTTGCCATGCAATGTCATTGTTTATGAAGATACAGCCAACGGTAAATCAGTGATATCCATTGTGAATCCAGATACGATGTTGGGCGTTGTACCAGATAATGAAGATCTCAATAAGGTTGCTGAAGCGGCGCGTACAAAATTAATGAACGTGTTTGAAACACTTAAATCTAACTAGGCAAGTTAGTACAGTAATTTCAAAAAACATGATAAACGCGTATTTCAGATACTTGATAAAATTATTTGTCAGGATTTGGGGTGCGCGTTTCACGTTCCGGCAAGAATGGTGTTGCTGTTGCTGGCACGGTCGCGGTGGGCGTTAACGTTGGTGTGGTAGATGGCGTTAATGTATATGGCAAGGTCGGGGTAACCGTGGGCGTGAATGTTGCACTCGGCGTTGGTGAAATAGGCGCTAGCGTGGCCGTCGGTATACTGGTGGTAACCATTAAAAAGGGCGTCAAAGTTGGTGGCAAACTCGCTGTTTCTATTGGGGTAAAAAAAAGCGTCGGTGCTGGCGACGCTTCTAAGTCAGTGGTATCGGATGTTGCTGTAAGCGATAAGGCCAGTGTCTCCGTCTCTGAAGGACCAATAAACGCCGTGGGCGTTTCTGTCGCTGGCGGTGGTTGGGTTGGTACCACTAACCCTTCCCGCGTAAATGTTTGCTCCGCTTCGGTTCGTCCTTCGCCCAACTTAAATTGATCATTATTGATGCTAATCAATAAGCTTCCGGCATTCGATGTTTTAACCGTCACACTTTCCGTTACAGTCTGATCAAACCCTGTACCCGGTGTCAAAATACCGCGAAAGACTTCCGTCCCATCAACCACAACTTCTAACCACAGACGTGTTTCAGCCGTAAAACTAATGCCAAATGCGCTGTTCCCATTCAAATTAACGGTATTACTTGAATCCGGCGGATTGATGACAATGCCCTCCGTTGTCGGTGATGGAGATATAGGATTGCTAATTGTATCTGTGCTTTGAGTGGCAAAGGTTACAATCGGGGGTGGAGCATCGTCTTCGTCATTGGTCAGTTGATTGATACCATAAATTGCCCCAACAACTAAACCTACCGCAAGACCGATAGCGACCATGGTTAAGAAACCAACGCGTACCCAATTGAACCAAGCCGGACGCTGTTTGATGCTTTCGGCTGAATAACGCGGCATTTCCTGAGTTACACGACGAGGTGTCGTGGAATAACCGGCGGGCGGCGCACTCAAATCAAGATTAGCTTTATCTACGTCTTCGGGGGTTTGCTTTTTGCGGCGTCCGCGTGATTTTTGGCCAGCCTGATAGGCCTGCTCATAATGAGCGAGCACGGTATCTGGATCAAGCGCCACGGCGTGCGCATAGCTTCGCAAAAAACCTTTGAGTTGAAGCGGGTTATCAATTTCACCAAATTGACCGCTTTCAATCGCTTCAAGGTATTTGAGGCGTATCCTTGTTTGTTTTTCAAGCTCTTCAAGATCTAAATCGCGAGCTTCGCGGGCATCTTTAAGACTGGCCCCTAACGCGATTAATTCATCCAAAACAAATGTCCTTTGACATCCCAAATAATTTATATCTATCTATCGCTGAATAATACTAACACAAAATGGGTATCTAGCCAGATACCCATTCATTATCGTATAGAGAACGTCCAGAAAGTTTGACTAAGGACTATTCTTCAGTTGCTTCTTCAGCAGTTTCTTCGGTAGCTTCACCTTCGACAACGGCCTCAGCTACTAATTCTTCAACAAATTCTTCCGGTTCTTCTTCGTGCTTAACACCAATTTCGTCAATATCAATTTCACCAGCTTCAAGTCTGGCCAAATATTCATCAACTTCATCTTCACGAAGGATCACAACTTTAACAACCGGCGCAAGATCATTACCCATACGGACGGGGATTTCGAATTCACCCAATTCACGTAAGGAACGTTCACTGATACGGCGACGGTTAATGTCGATACCGGTCTTTTCAAGCAAAGCGTCGGCAATATCCATCGTGGTTACTGAACCATACAATTTGTTGTTACGTTCAGCTTTACGACCAAAGACCAAAACTGTTCCATCAATTTTGTTGGATACAGCCAATAATTGGTCATTCAGTTCTTCACGGCGGATGGCGGCTTCAGCTAACAAAACTTCATTGCGGTTGATTGCTTCGGCAGTAGCTTTAACGGCTTTACCTTGTGGAATCAAGAAGTTACGAGCGAAACCGTCTTTGACATCCACAATGTCTCCGGCAACCCCGTGCAAATACACATACTCTTTGAGAATAACTTTCATCGTTTTTTAGTCCATCTGTTCTTTAATCAACGGAATGCGGGCTATCTTACCAAAAAGCCAATGGCAATACTAGACTCGCCTTACTGGATAGGATAAACCTCACCACTAAAGGTAATTAGCCCATTATCAATACTAACGGCGGTAATGCGATAGTCAAATCCCTGCCGATCTTGAATTGGCTTTAAGAGATCAACCATTGCGTCGTCAATCGCTTGGGTCATATCGTCCTTGAGGCCATCGGTTGCATCAGCGCGAGCAATTTGAAAATCAGTAATGGTAATATCCAATTTCTGATTAGCAGGTGCATCAACCGGCGTTGGGGCAATCGTTAGCGTAGCCAAGCTATTAATATTTAAGCCCAAACTATCCCAAATTACGAGCCCTGCAAAAATCTGCGCTTCGCCATCTTCAAATTGAGCTTGGAACTCTAATTCATCAGCGAATTGTCCAAGACCCAGTTCTTTGGCCAATTCCTCTTTAAATTCCAAATTGAGCCATGAAGCAAACTGATTTTCGGTGAAAGATAAAGTGAAACTATCACCACGTGCTTCTTGAACAGCTTGACTAAAGGCGTTTTCGTAACGGGTTGATTCTTCTGCACTGGGTTCAAAAGACTCGTCCAAAGGTTCCGGACCACCCGATGTGGCATAACTAATAGCTAAGCCGGGAATCCCAAGTATACAAACCAATAAGAGCACAAACCCTAAACAACAGCCTAAGAAATTCGGTAAACAACAGCCGCCGCGTTTTTTGGAGCGGTTACTCATGGCGCTTCCTCCTCAAGTGAGATATAGGCACACAATCAAAAATTATTGCTGGCTAATACGATAACCTAAACGTTGAAGCATTTGTTCATCACGTCGCCAGTTTTTCATAACTTTAACATGCAAATCGAGAAAAATCTGTTTTTCGATCATGGTTTCAGCTTCATGACGGGCGCGGGTGGAGATTTGCTTAATCATCTGCCCTCCCTTACCAATAATAATCCGTTTTTGGCTATCGCGCTCAACATAAATATTGCAGGAAATGTAAACCACACCGTTTTCGCGTTCCTTAAATTCCTCAACTAAGGTTGCAACCGAGTGCGGAATTTCATCGCGGGTGTTATACAAAACGGCTTCGCGCACAATTTCAGCTACCATGTCCCGGACACGCATATCAGAAACTTGGTCGGGGGGATAGAAACGCGGGCCTTCCGGCAACCGTTCGATAATGCGATTGAGTAAATCGCCGACGCCTTTGGCCTCTGTAGCTACGGTGGTTGTCCAATCTTCATAAGGTACCAGCGCTAAATGTTTTTCAACATCGGCTTGATAATTTTCTGGATTAGGATGGGCATCAACTTTATTCAAAATACGAATAAGCTTGACCCTGTCACCAGCTTTACGGATCATTTCAGCAATATTGCGATCTTTGCCATCCAACGATTCGCTGATATCCGTTACGAAGAGGACAACATCCGCGTCACGCAGGGCATTCACCGCATTATCTACCATAAACTGACCAAGATTATTTTGCGGCTTATGAATACCCGGTGTATCGACAAAAATAATCTGCACATCTTCACGCGTATAGATGCCGAGTTGTTGCAGGCGGGTGGTTTGCGGTTTTGGACTTACAATGGCAATTTTTTCACCCAGAATGGTGTTTACTAAGGTACTCTTGCCCACATTGGGGCGCCCTAATACGGCCACATACCCACTTTTATGGTGTGGTGGCAAATCGCTTTGATCAAGTTGAGCGGCGGTAAATTCAAGTCCGGCAACTTCATCATGAGAAGTAACGCCCAAGGCTTTTTGGAGCATTGCTTCAAAATCATCATCCTGTGTTTCAGGCATTTGTTCAGGTTGTTGGGTTTCGTCAGTCATTTTCACTGTAGTTTCTGCTAGTCCGTTAATCTAAACGGATTAAAATCGGTTTGGTAATCGTAGTAGTCTTCGTGTTCAGCCGCTTTGAGCGTATTGACAATGCGATACGTCAGCGGGGTTAAGCAAGCCTCAAGACTTACTTTAAAGAGATAATTGGTTGCAATGAGCGAGAGCAATAATTCCGCAGGAAAAACACCGAGTAGAGTCGCCACAATAAAGAAAATCGTGGTGTCAATTGCTTGGCCCACTAAGGTACTCCCAATGGTCCGCATCCACAGATTCTTGCCCTTGGTCGCAATCTTCATTTTAGCCATAACATAGCTATTGCTAAATTCGCCAGCAAAATAGGCGACTAAACTCGCCACAATTAAGCCGCTGATACCCCCTAGGATCGCATCATAGGCGTCTTGGCCAGCGTAATCAGCCCATTCGGCTTCACCGGGTAGGATACCCACTAACCAGATGAAAAAGCCCATCAGCGCAGTTGCAACAAACCCGGTCCAAATAACACGACGGGAATGTTTATAGCCATAAACTTCGGTGAGGACATCACCGAAAATATAAGAGATGGGGAAAACCAATGTGCCAGCATCAAAGATAAATGCGATAGGTCCCAGCGAAGCGCCGATATCAATGATTTTTGCGCTACTGAGCAAATTGCTTAAGAGCAAAACCGTCACAAACAGTGCCATAATTAAATCATAGTACTGATAGTTCTTGCGTT
The DNA here is from genome assembly GCA_050303635.1 of Anaerolineae bacterium. Lineage (GTDB taxonomy): Bacteria > Chloroflexota > Anaerolineae > Aggregatilineales > J027 > JAKEEQ01. Next base: position 2,422 of record JBNLCD010000071.1, on the reverse strand, counting down.
CCATAAAATTCCTAAGAATTCCTCTCTATAAAATCAAGCGAGTATTATAGGGGATTTATGGTATGAAGACTAGGTATGGTCGGGTTTTGGGCAAGGAAATCCGGACGACTTCACCCGGCTACGCCGACCTCATCCGTCCTTGCCCGTCTTGGCACTTGTTGTGCTGGAACGCACCGGAGCCATTTTACGGCTTTGTTGCTTGCGTAACCCCAGTGGCTTACTGGATTGCGTTGTTTGTCGGACAATGGTTTTAACTGATGCTGAAGCAGTTGAAGGCAGCGGTGGTTCTTCTAATGCTAAGAGTTCATCGATGCTCAGTTCCTTCTTAGCTGGGGGTGTATCAGAAGATTTTTTAGGCTCAGCTACATCTGGCGATTTGGGCTTTTCGACGATAATCTTTTCAGAGTCGGTCGTTGGAGGCGCGGACATCTTCACAGGCGAGGAGCCTGCATCGGATGTGGTCTTGGTTGGCTTAGATTTAGGTTCTTCATCTAATTCTGCTGGGCGGGCAACACCAAATACATCCCAGATACTCATTTGATCCGTATCGCGGGTTTGTTTGGCGGGTTCATCTTTGGCGAGTGCTTCGCTTAAGCCTTCAGGGGGCTTCGGCTTGGTCTTGGCCCGAGTGTCTTCCATAAATTGTTTGTTAATCACCGTCACCGGTTTTTCTTCCGTTGCAGGTGGCGCTTCACTGGCAACAGGCGGTTGAACTGGTTCTTGAGCAGGCTTCACCGTTTCTGTGACTGGCGGTTTCATCTCAACTGGTGATTTGGCATCGAATTTAGGGGCTTCATCTGCTTTGAGTTTAGTCTCGGCCACCGGTGGTTGCATCTTTACCGGTTCGGACTTAACTTCAGCGGCTTCTGTTTTGGGTGATTTCTCTTCAGCCACTGGTTTTACCGGTTCAGATTTAGCAGGTTCGCTAGTCGCGACAGGTTGTGGTTGCACCGCTTTATTAGGTTGCGTGTCTGATTTAATTTGTTTAGCAACGGCCTCGGCGGATGCAGACTCAGCAGTTGAAACCGTATCAACCTCTGGCGTTTTGACGTCAAACTGACTGGTAATAAATGATGGCGGCGGGGCTAAAGGAATACTCGGCGTATCATCAACCCGCACAGGTGGCTCGGTAATTTCAGTTGAATTGGGCGTTGGCGTAGAAACTGCTTTATTTTCGCCAGTTGCATTTTCAACTTGCTCAGTTGCTTCAACTTGGGAAAAGAGTTGGGCACCATAGGCCGCTCGTTTTTGGACATCCGGCGCGTCTTGAACACCAGCTTTGGTGCGATAGACGTCATCAATCGGGATACCCTTGGATACCACATAGCGGCGAAGTTCGCGTAAGCTATCAATGACTGTTTTTTCCAGAAGATAACGGCGACGACGACTACCTAATAGACGACCCCAAAAACCTTTAATATCATATTCAATTGTCCACTGGACAATGGTCCCATCTGGTGTGGCCTGAAGTCTTAAGCGGGTTAGGTTGTACTTAAAAGTTTTGCTATCAACAATTTGATACTCATAGCCAAAACCGTTGTACCATGCCTTGAAATCTTCCAGAAAATCTTTGCCGCGCTTCGGTGTGATGCGGCGGCGTACCCCTTGCCCAATCCGATGGGTAGATAATATCGAGACGGCTTGACAATCAACGCGCCATTGGGGCAATGAAGTATGATCTGATAAGATTTCCCAGACGGTGGCCATGGGAGCGGGTATTAATATTCTTTGGTCAATGAGTGCCACAGTTTAACTATCTTTTGCTAACAAAATCCATAAAATATTCATCTATATACTATACAGCATGTGCTAATCTCTGCCTACACATTTTTAGTTTCGATTACATGGGGTTGCTGTGTGAGTGGGCTATGCTAAACTTGGCAGGGAGTATTTAATATACAGGGATTGATTGGGATATGCCCGGACCATCCATCGTTTTTGGTTTTGTGATTGCAACATTTTACGGCTCCATCTTTCATGTCATAAGTGGCGGGGATGCCCGTCGTATTGCGTTATTTCTGATGACTAGTTGGGTTGGATTTGCTTTAGGCCATATTACTGGTGATTTGATGAATGTTGAGTTGTTTGATATGGGAACACTCAATATGTTGAATGCAACGCTTGGCTCGTTTTTTGCGTTAATATTTACACGCTTACTCACCCATCAGGAATAGGACGCTTCTATGGATAATGATAAAACACCAGAAACTCCCCTAGAAGCGATGACGCAAGACGACGAAGATGGTCGTAGTTGGATGTTTTGGAGCATCGCGGGCATTGCCGGGATTATGGGTATATGCCTACTTCTATTTGTTATTGCGGTTGGCATTGGTTTAGCCAGTGGAAGTTCGAGCGCAATGGCTGATTTTGTGGCGGTTGCGCGCGATTTATTGCTTATCTTAATGGTTTTACAGGGCATGGT